>CAMWRO010000005.1 GCA_947176615.1 uncultured Porphyromonadaceae bacterium | reverse complement strand
ACTTTAAACGACTCGGGTACAGAAGTGATGGTGTCGCCGTGGCTCATCCACACCTGAGTGCCGAGTTGCATGTCTTTCAGCAGAGGATTGCCGAGATCCATTGTGGTCAAGTGGGCACGGCCATATTCGCGTGACCCGGCGGGCTCGACAGAGCCGCCCGATGTGTAGGCAATAAACTGTGCCCCGTAACAGATTCCGAGAACGGGCAGATGGCCACGCAGGCGCGAAAGGTCAGTCTTGAACGCTTTTTCATCATATACCGAGAATGGCGATCCTGACAGAATCACGCCGATAACCGACGGGTCATCATAGGGGAACTTGTTATAGGGAACAATTTCGCAATACATGTTCAACTCGCGCACACGGCGGCCGATGAGCTGCGTGGTCTGCGAGCCAAAGTCGAGGATAATGATTTTTTCCTGCATGAGATGTGTTGTGAATTGATTCGTTGATTCGTGGGTGCAAAGTTACGGATTATATCATGTCAATCCAAACAATGTAACGGCATTTTGACTCGTCGCGCGGTCAACTTTGTCGACCGGCAATGCGAGCGCGTCGGCCACGACCGCAGCCGTGGCGGGAAGAAACGAGGATTCATTCCGCTTGCCACGGTGAGGGACAGGGGCGAGATAGGGGGCGTCGGTTTCAAGAAGAATGCGGTCGAGTCCTATTGTCGGAAGGACTTCGCGTAACCGAGAGTTTTTGAATGTGACGATGCCGTTTATGCCGAAGTAGAAGTCTCCGGTCTGCCTGATTCGTGCGACATCTTCCACCGTGCCCCCGAAACTGTGGAAAACTCCGCGGGGGACTGCGCTTGCCGCATCAAGAACCTCAAGAACCTCGTCGAGACCGTCGCGGCAATGGATGATTATCGGGAGGTTTCGGTCCAGTGCGATTTCAACCTGACGGGCGAATACTTTCATCTGTTCATTGCGGAATGTCTTGTCCCAGTATAGGTCAATCCCGATTTCTCCGACTGCGACATAGCGTGCCGAACTGTTATCAAAGAGGCTTTCTATCTTGGCAAGGTCGTCGCGCCACGTCTCTTTCACCTCGGTGGGGTGGAGTCCCATAGCCACAAATGTATTTTCGGAATAGCGGGAATGGAGTTCAAGCATCGGTCCAACGGTCGATAAATCGACGTTTGGGAAAATCATTCGCTCAACACCGCTTTCAATCGCTCGATGCATGACCTCGTCGCAATCCGAAGAAAATTCGTCGAGATAGAGGTGGGTGTGGGTATCTATCATCACTTGTCGCGTGTGGCCGATTTCAAGGCGAGTTCAACGAAAAATTCACGCGCTTCGTCGCGCAGCTGCATCTTGTCAAGAGCCTCGATGGCATCAGCGATGTGGCGGTCAATAAGCTCGTGGATGCGCTCGGGAAGATTAAGGTCGCGGTACACTTTCATGACGGCTTCGATTTTCTCGGCCGGATTGTCGGTGGGACCGAGTAGAGACTTGACCGTCCCTGTCTTGTCTTCGCCAAGTGCGGTAATGAGCAACCAAGTTTTCTTGTCGTTCAGAATGTCGCCGCCGATAGCTTTGCCGAATGTGTCGGGATTACCGAATGTGTCAAGGAAGTCATCCTGCAGCTGGAACGCAAGGCCGAGATTTTCGCCATATTCAAAGAAACGCTGTTGCATCTCAATGTTGACATCGGCCATCAGCGCTCCCATCGCGCAGGCGCAGCCGAGCAATACCGATGTCTTAAATCTGATCATTTCCATGTACTCGGCAACCGTGACATCCAGTCTTTTCTCGAAATCCATGTCAAGCTGCTGGCCTTCGTAAATCTTCATCGCCGTTCCGTTGAACAGGTCGAGAGCCGTAGCAAGTCGGCTCTCGGCATGAATCGAGAGGAGCATTGTCGCGGTGGTCAGCATGGCGTCGCCTGATAGGATGGCGGTTTCTTCATTCCACTTGCGATGAACGGTAGGCAATCCGCGCCGCATATCGGCTTTATCCATGACATCGTCATGCAATAAAGTGAAATTATGGAACATCTCTATTGCCACAGCCTGATGTATTGAGGTCATGGGGTCGCGGTCAAAGGCATCACATGCCGCCAGAGTCAACACCGGCCGTATTCGTTTCCCTCCGGCTGAGAGTGTGTAACGTATGGGGTCATAAAGTCCGGCGGGAGAATCAGGGAGCGCGAGACGCTCTATTGCGCGGTTGACCGTCGCGAGATATTTGTCGTAGGTAAGCATATCGTTATTTATTGTAGGAATTTCTAAATTGGGCGAGTGCGATGCTGTCGGCGGCATACTCTTTTTCTATCAGTGGCACGAGAATAGCAGCGGCGTCATCGTCGCGCAGCATGTATCCGAGGCGGGAAGGAGTGGCGGCGACTGTGAAAACCTTGGCTTGTGATGCCGGAGGCAGGGAATCTTTGGCCTCATCGATGGCGGTGCTGAATATCTCCAATTCACGTCCCGATGTGTCGCAACTGAAAATGGATGAAAGCTCTCGGGCAAGCTCCGAGGCATATACCCGGTCGGCACGGTCGGCAGTAACGAGCCAGTCGACCAAGACACGCGCCGATTCAGCCGGGCCGAGTCTCAATGCCATGTCACGGGCCTGATTTCCGGGGAGCGAATCGACACATATTACACATGCCCCTCGGTCACCGTCATTTCCACAGGCTATTATCGGTGCAGAAACAAGAATCGCGCCTAAGAGTGTTGCCTTGAATTTCATCAGATTGAATTTTGTAAGTGCAAATTTAACAATTATTCCGTGGAAATCCCTACCTTTGCGGCACCAAAAACAAAATATAATCATGGATAATCGCATACTGTTGTCCAAACCCCATCTCAGCGGAACTGAACGCCACTGGGTTGATGAAGCATTCAAAGATAGCTGGATTGTGCCCCTCGGGCCTAATGTTGATGAATTTGAACGCCGTCTTGGCGAATATATCGGCGCACAACATGTGGTCGCCCTGAGTGCAGGGACTGCCGCCATCCATCTCGGTCTTGTCATGCTCGGTGTCAAGGCCGGAGACGAGGTGATATGCCAGTCACTCACATTTTCGGCAAGTGCCAATCCCATCACATATCAGGGTGCTACACCCGTTTTTGTCGACAGCGAGCCTGACACGTTCAACATGTCGCCCGTGTTGCTCGAAGAAGCCATCATCGACCGTGAGCGCAAGACCGGCCGTCGCCCCCGTGCCATTATTCCTGTCCATCTTTACGGCATGCCGGCCAAAATGGACGAGATTCGTGACATTGCCGCCCGATATGACATCCCAATACTTGAAGATGCCGCCGAGGCGCTTGGCTCTGAATACAAGGGTCGCAAATGCGGCACACTTGGACAATATGGGGCCTTGAGTTTCAACGGCAATAAAATTATCACTACCTCGGGAGGCGGCGCGCTTGTTTGTCCGACCCGAGAGGCAGCTGACCGTGTCAAGTTTCTTGCCACGCAGGCGCGTGAAAACAGGCCATATTACTATCATGAGGTCATCGGCTATAACTATCGTCTGTCAAATGTGTCAGCGGGCATCGGCTGCGGACAGATGGACGAGATAAACGAGCGTGTCGCCCGTCGTCGCGCCATCCATGAGATGTATGTGTGCCACCTTGCTGCCATTCCGGGTGTGACCGTGCAGTGCAACCCGTCGGCTGACTTTAATTCCAACTTCTGGCTCTCGACCATTCAGATTGACCCTGCCACCGGCAAAACGCCCGACGAGGTGCGCATCGCGCTCAATGAATGCAACATAGAGACGCGTCTGTTGTGGCGTCCGATGAACATGCAACCTGTATTCAGCGGCGCGCCATACTATGGTGAAAAAGTAGGGGAGACCCTTTTTGACCGCGGTCTGTGCCTCCCAAGCGGCTCCTCTCTTACCGACAGCGACATCGCTCGCGTAATCGACGCGTTAAAGTCTGCGATTTAGAAGGGTAATCCGAGATTTCGCTTTAATATTTTGCGGGGATTGACCGGCATATAATTAAACGGGACAAGTGTGCAGCTTGTCCTGTTTTTGCATCATCAATTTCAAGCACCAAGGGAAACACACAAAAGCAATTAATGGCCGATTGTTTGTGAATGTTTCTTAATTTATTCAAAGAATTAAGTGAGCTTATGTTAATGTAAGTTAAAGGGGGGGGTAATTTTATTCTTTATATATTTGCAGTGCAAAATAGTTTTGAGATTATAAATAATGTGTAGAGTTTAATACCGCTCTTTCCAAAAACGAGGCTTTACATCATACCTTACTTTTTTACAAAAATAGATTAATCATACTAAATCTTTTAACCAATTATTAAAATTTTATGAAACTGAAAAATTTATTTTCGGTAGCTGCAATGGGACTCATAATAGCCTCGTGCAGCAGTGACGAACCAACAAAAGACACGACCGGTTCCGGCTCAAGCACTCCGGGATATTTGTCGGTAAAAATCAACCTTCCCTCAACCTCGGGTTCCCGTGCTGTCTCTTATGAGGAGGGCCTTGCCAACGAATACTCCGTGGATGACGCGGTTATGTATGTGTGGAAAAAGGTGGGTGACATTGAGAAGGACTACACATTTGTGACCTATGCCAATATCGAGAAACCGGTACCGGAACATCCTTCGGAAATTGAAGATGTCTATTCTGATTTCACTGCTTTAGCCGAGCTTCAGACGTTGTTAAAATCAGGTGCAGACGAATATTATGCATTGGTGATGCTTAATACTCAAAAGGGGGATTTCACGGTGTCAACACCGGCTGTCGGAACAACTTATGAAGAATGGAATGCAGCAAAAGAAGCATCCATTACAGTAGGGTTCAAACCCCAATTCTTCATGGCCAACTCGGCAATTTTTGAACCCGGTTCACAGCGTCCCACCACTCTTGTAAAAATAGATGTTACCAAAATCAAACCTACCAAGGAGGCTGCTCAGGCTGCAGGAAACGGTGTCGAAGTCTATGTTGAACGCGGTGTTGCAAAGGTGACGATACTTCAACCCGACCAACTCACTATTGAGAGCGGTGTCTACAAAGATGATGTGGTCGACATCAAATCATGGACACTTGATGTCACAAACAAAAAAACGTTTGCCGTACACAAGACATTCGGACTAAAAGATGAATTTAATACTATCTGGGGAACCTCTCGTTTCATTGGCGCACACCGTGTTTACTGGGGTATCGACCCTAACTATAATGATTGCGAGCCGGGAAACGAGGCCGATATAGCCACTTATTTCAACCGAGCCAAAGAAAGTGATTATGTCGCCAAATTCGGTGAAGAAAATCCCCAATACTGTCTTGAAAACACCTTTGACATCGACCACATGCTTCAGGGGCAGACAACCCGCGTCGTGTTCCAAGCCATATATACCCCTCAAGGAATAACACCCGGAGGAGATTTCTACATGGTACAAGGCAAGACCTATGACCTTGCGAGAATCCTTGAATATATCAAAGGCCGTGCCATGCAGGCTCACAATCTTGCCGAATCGGAAATCACAGTGGCTATGCCCAACGACGTGAAAGCCGGCATTGTCAATATCACTAAAGATTTCTTTACCGTTTCCAAAGCCGGTATAACCGTTGATGACGCATTTGTCGGTAAGGTCAATGACTTGATTCCGGGAGACATCCTCTACTACAAGGGTGGCGTCAATTATTATGTTGCCCGTATTCAGCACTTCGGTGATGAAGAAACTCCGTGGATTTTCGGAGACCCGACTTACAACGGCGACAATCAGAAATACCTCGGTCGTTACGGTATGCTCCGCAATAACTGGTATGAACTCAAGGTTAAATCTGTTTCATCGCCCGGATACCCCGAACTTCCCCCGATTGACCCCAACACACCCGATGACGAGACTAAATATTATATGTTGACACAGTGCCACATCCTCAAATGGGCAAAGCGCACTCAGGAAATCAATCTGTAGGATAAGACTATCAAAATTGATGAAATAAGGGAACACAAAGGGGCGGGTACACTCGTCACTCGCCCCTTTGCTTTCAATGAAGTTGAAAACAAGGCCACTAAAAACCAATTATGCTGACTATATTAAAAAAGCCACTTACCATTGCTGTCGCTGCTCTATCGGTATCGGCAATTTCCGGATGCGGACTTATCAATGACGAGGAAGGTTACTGTCCTGAGGGCGTAGACATATATTTCAAATATGATTACAATGTTCAGCGGGCCGATATGTTTGCCGACCATGTCGGGGGAGTGACTGTGTATGTTTTTGACAACGAGGGCCGTTACATTACCGAGCGTGAAGACTTCAACACTGCGGCCTCGCGTCCGCTTGCTGCCGACGGATATAAAATGACCTTTAATCTTCCTCAGGGAGAATACCGATTTATCGCGCTGGCCAACCAGCGTTCAACTGACGAAATAAATAACCGCCCCGGGGCAAAATTCCGTCGTTCAATCCTTGCGACAGGAGATAGTCCCGACAAACTGACTGTCAAGCTCGACCGTCACGAGGCGAAAGTCCTCAACGAAAACCTCTCGCTCGACACGCTGTGGCACGGGATGACCGCAACAGGCATAACCGTCAGACCACTGGAGATGACATCGACAACCATCTCGCTTGTGCGCGACACTAAAAATCTCACCGTCAGTCTCCACCAGCTCGACGACCCCGCGGGAATCGATGCCGCTGACTTTGACGTTTATATCACTGATTACAACGGTCATCTCGCCCATGACAATTCGCTGCTTGACGACGAGATGATAACATATACCCCCTACGAGATGTGGACAACGGAATTCAATCCGGGCCGCTCTGACGAGCCGATAGAACGAACACCTCATTATGCACTGTCATTCAACCGTCTGATTCATTATCCCCGAGCTACCGAAAACAGCCGTAATGCAATGTTGACAATCGAAAACCGTAAAACAGGCGACGCGGTGGCCCGCATCAATCTGCCTGACTGTCTCGCTCAGGGACGAGGGGCATTTGAACATCGCCAATATACCGAACAAGAGTTTCTTGACCGGGAATATGACTACAAGCTCGACTTTTTCCTGAAAAACGGGACATGGCAGTATATCCGACTGTCGGTATCACTACTCAACTGGAGCAAACGCATCCAAAACGTTGGTTTTTAATAGAGTGAAGAATATGGCAATGCGAAAATTGGTGCTGATAGCAACGATACTGCTCGCGCTCGTCTCGTGTAGCGACGATTTTTACAATGCGGGGAACAGAAACCCCGGTAAGGACGGAAATCTGTCATTGCGGCTAAATATCCCCGCATCGCGTGTGGAAGGGGAGTACAACGTCGTGTATCCCGGCTCGCAGCTTGAATGCCATGTCAACGATCTGCGCATCTTCGGTTTCCCGGTCAATGGTAACGGCTCATTCTTTACTGAACAACTTGAGCCGGGAGGTGCCGATTTCCCGACTGACGAGCAGTATCGCAATTACAACTTAGAAATTACCCCCGGGACTTACCGCGTCTATGTCGTGGCCAACATGGGTAACAGTGTCGATGGGATTATGACCGAAGACCGACTTAAAGATGTAATTATCGAATATAAGGAATTGTTGCCTGAAGCGGGAAATCTACCGATGGTATATGAACCGCGTGAAGACCTGACTGTTGACACAAAGAATACTGTATGCGTGGCCGACATGCAGTTTACATGCGTAAAAATAGACCTCAACTTGATTTTTGACAGCAGGGATATCGAAACAGCTACATCGTTTGGAAAAAACGGCCTTATAATCAAGGCTATAAATGGACATAACATTTCAGAAAAGACATGGCTTGTGTGGGGCGGATCATTTTCTCCCGATAATCGCCGGGGATCGATGGATAAAAATGACATAACCGCAGGTGCTTATTACAGCGAATGGCTTGACGAGCCTGAGAACGAGAAGGTCTCAGGTAAACGCATCATCACACCACTGACGACCGGATATGGCTCGGATAAATGGCTTTATCATGCAACCATGTATCTTCCCGAGCGATATATTGACAGCAACGACAAGCAGAGCCAATTAACCGTTGACGCAGTCCTGACCGATGCCTCGGGCGCTGAAACCGATATAAAGACCCATTATGAGATTCCGCTCGGACATGTTCCCGATAATGGAGATGAAAACGCAGTGCGAGTGTTTCCTCGTTCAACGTATTACGAGATAGTGGGGCGCATCCGTTCTGTCGGCAATATCGACCTTAACCTCTTTGTCAAAATCGAGCCGTGGACCCCGCTCGACATGGTGGCTGATTTTCTTCACACGACTCTCACCGTTTCCGGCACCAAGGTAAGCGTTTCGTTGGTAGATACCGATTACATCACCTATGAAACGAATGCACCGACTGTGACCTTCGGGTGGAACGTGGAAGATGAAATCGACGGCGAATCCCTAATCGTCGAAGCTTACCATGACCGCGCACTTCGCAAGATAGGGTTTCGCGTGAATCCCAACATCTCTATCAGCAAATTTGGAGACGGAGAGGGCCTCATACCCAATACTGGAACAAGCAAGGTATATATCAAGGCAGGAAATATCATAAAATACATCGATGTCGATTATGAGGCCAAACCATTTTTTGAAGTAAATCCGCTTGAAGAAACAATCCAGTGGAGTGTTTCCGAGAGTGCCAAATTATCACGCTACATCAGTTTCACGACCAATCTCGGGGGTGTTATCGTATCTGACGAAAACGGAAACGACTGGGTAATTGCCGGCAATGGCCATATTGACACCTGCGGGTCGTCCAACTTGAGTATAAAGTGTGACAGCACTTCTTATTCCAAGGCCAGTATCCAAGTTACCGCCACGACCGACCCTGTTACCACAACAGAACACCGTTTCATCGTGCGCCCCATGCTTGAGCAGTATCGCGACAGCGCCAAGACGGTTATAATCCGTGTGCGCCCTGAGTATTCTGACTACCGCATCTATTTCCGCGCCATAAACGACCGTCAAGGTGAATATACTAAGAGAGATGACGGTCGTTACTGTACCGAGTATCTTACTGAGACATTGCAGCCAAATGTCCATCTTAGCGAGGGACAGGATAATAATTGGTATGACGGATGGTCCGACAAGATGATTTCTGAATACAACTTATTTGGTGAATGGCCCGGAAAGGAACTGGCTAAAACCGACGGGAAAAGCTATTATGAAATAACGATGGACAATGATGCTTTTGTCATTTTTAACAATAGCGTAATTAAAACCCGTGACATCCGTGTATCTGAATTCCAGTCGGCTCAAACCCGTGCGGTGCGTGTATGGTCAGTTAATGGCACCAACATCCAATTTGAACCGGTAGACTATGGAGATGATATTCCATCCAATAAAATAAAAATTTATTTTGAGGACCCTTCATGGGGCGGGACATTATATTGTTACGGTTGGAAACAGTCTCCTACGGGAATCGGTGACCCGTCGCGACATAAAGTTTATCTGTATTATCAGTATGGAGAAACAGGTGGCACAATACCTGAAAGTCAGGTGTGGTATTTTAACGGAGGTTACCCGGGCCAAAATATGATTCCGGATTTAAATAACTCGGGATGGTTCTACTATGATGTCAAAAGTGGCGCTGTTGCCATAAACAACTCCGGGAAACCATCACATCCGATAAAACCGGGAGAAACGCTGATGATTTTTAACTGTGGAGACGAGGCGGTGAGAGTACACCGCTGCCCGCACCATATGGACCCGGGACTTCCGCTGTTTGATTACGAGGATCGGGAGGGCTGGATTTTGTATGACCCGACATCTGACCCATATTATCGGGTGTATGATTCAAAACCCGAAATAATAGATGTCAACTATACGGTTTACACCAAAGATATGATAACCGGATGGTATAAATTATATGGGCAAAATAAATTTAATCATCAAAAGCCGGGTCAATTTTCAATATATCGTAATTTATATAATTATGGGATATTCACATGTTCCTATGAATCGTCAGGGTGGTATAAAACCGTTGTCACTCTAAAAGCAGTGAAAGGCGAAGGTGAAAAAGGAATTATGCTAAAACACAGTGGAGGCAGTGAAATAATCATGTTTGACGGAGAGAATTATGAACAGAGCAACTATACCGGATACTACGATGGTTCTTGGCATCGTGGCAAACCGGAAGGCGTATAAACAAGGACGAGGCATGAAAAAGATACTGATTATTTTTGTAGCAGCATTGTTGTTGTGGTCATGCAGCGATAACGGCCCTGACACGCAGCTCGAAGATGCCGATGTGGTTGAGCTAACCCTGAGGTTCCCGTCAATGGAAACTGAAACGCTTGATTCGCGTGCCGGTTCAACAATTATTCCCGGGGTGGATAACCTGTGGGTGGTATTTATTGGCAGCAATAATGTTTTTTTATCCAAATCTGAAATCAAGCCTGAAGACATCGTTCATGACGGGAGCGATTACAGGCTGCAAATTGTTGTGCCGAAACAGGCTGTGACCTTGTCGCTCGTTGCAAATACGGGAGAGCTGATGGCATCAGAAGATGCTGACAGACCGATGTCGGAAGTCAAGATAAGCGGTTTTATTCCGATAACCGACAACCAAATCATGCACGGGTCTGTCTCGATTGCACAAATCAAATCGGCTGTCACGACAGTAAATATCACTCGGATGGTGGCAAAGACAACACTACTAAGCGAGGTAAGTGACTTTGAGATTCTTGATGTTGCCAGTTACGGCGCGGCCGGTATCGGAACCATTTCAAAGAGTGCAATATCAACTGACAACCACACCGCCGAGACCGATGCAACCAAGACTGCCGAGGGATTCGTGTGGTACAACTACGAGACAACCTACGGAGCATCTGCCGACTCTCATGTCAAAATAGTGGTCCATGCATCCTATAAAGGCAACGAGGGATATTATCCGGTAGCCTATTATCGGGAGGAAAGCGAGGAGCATCTGCCTCTTGAAAGAAACCATCACTATACAATCAGGATTACCCGGGTGAATGCCACAGGCTACAAGACGCGGGAAGAAGCTAAAGCCGCCGAACCGGAGAATAGGCTGAGCGTTGATGTCAAGGATGACCATAACGTAATATATGACATGATTGCATGTAAGGATTATGAACTCGGAGTGGGGAAAGAGGTCCGTTGTGCTTGGAACAGCGAGATAGCCGATATCTCATTTGTAACCACGATTAAAGATGGCCAGTATAAAATTGAAGACATCAATTGCAACTGGTGTACCGGGTGGGAAATTGTCAAATCAACACCTGTAGACGCAGACCCGTATCACGATGCCGGTGTGATGTATATTGCCCGTTTGTCCCTGTCCCATAACGAGGCTTCAGAAGACGAGCGAAGTTTCAATGTGACAATTTCATCGGGAGACCTGACGCGCACTGTTGTGGTGACTCAAGAAGGTCGTGATTTCAAACGTGATGACATGCGTCCGGTCGAAATTAAGAATTTAAAAGCCACTGGAATGTGGAGCGACTACTTTGATTTTCTTGACAATGAATTGAACGGGGCGCGACCCGAAGATATGAGGGGAGTTGTTAGGAATCAGGGGCTGCATTTCTCAGTCGGACAAAACCGGTATGAATATCGCATCAAAAAATTAGACATAAGCGAGACCGTTGATTGTGTTGACAGTCGGTTCTCTGTCACAGAAGATAGCGGGTATTGGGTAGTGAAGCTTTCCAATAACGCCCAAAGCGATGATATGTGGGTCTCCCAATTTGTAATAAGTACCCCGCAGCGGATAAATATAGCATTCCCGGTATATCGTACCGGTGTGATTGACTATATCGACGTGACTGAATCAGGAACAGTAACGGTTGGCGGTACTACAAAATCCCATCCTTATCAGCAGATGAGCGAAGTCACCGGATGGTTCTATTATGAGCAGGTAAAAGTCAAAAATCAGGACATCTATATTCTCGACCGAAATATCGGAGCTACAACCAATGAGTTTTATTCGCCCAATATTTCTGATTTGGCCCGCAACGGCAGAGCGGTCGGGGCATATTTCAAGATTTCGCTTGAAAAACCATCAAACGTGGCCTCGGATGGCACATTGTCAGATAAAATCTCACCGGCCGGTTACACGCTGCCTGAAAATGCCGAGACATTCAAGAACCTTATTAAATGGGAAAGCGGTATAACGGTTGAAAATACCTCTTACAATATATATTATATAGAGACTGAAATGGCGACTGAAAACGGGATGATTGACACCAAGACCTATATCCCTATATCAGGGTATTATGAGGGAACAAGCCACAAAAACACCTCTCATGCATGCCTTTGGTCAAAAGAATGTCTTTCGGGAGCACAAGGTTTTGACCCCACGAGTCCTGAATACAAATACTGGTATATGTACATCACGATGTACAACCATACAATCGGCATCTCCAATATGCGATTTGTAAACGGAGGTGCAGGCTCGTCTACCGGCACAGGATACAAGGGTATGCCAGTTAGATGTGTCAGAATGTAAATAAGCCTTTATATTTTACAAGCAATACAATACAATGTCAACCGTGTTTCTCTGTGATAGTGAGGCACGGTTTTTTAGTGGTCGTTTTAAACAACTGTAAATCAAAAGTCCGTTTTCAAGCGGTCTCTTATTCTTCTTCGGGGTTGAAAAGTTTGTTGTCGCGGTCAAGGTTATAATACTGAGCGAGGGTTGCTATAAAGCGAGAAATCTGCTTGACGGCGTTTTGTGTCTCGGGCGTAATCTCCTTGCTTTGCAGACGCAGCATCAGCATTCCGTACAGGGCGTTGAAACAGGTCTCTATCTCGGGGAGGGGATTGTCACCGGCCTTGGCACGAAGTTCGACGATGAATGGGAGCGTTTTGTAAAATTCAGCGGTATATTCGGCATAGCGCGGGTCTTTCATCAAGGCGAGATGAAGGTCGGTGAGCTGGATTATGACGTTTTTGTTGAGTTGGAGATGTCCTGATTTCTCGACACCTTCGCGGCGCATCATGTCAATGAGAGATTCGTACCACTCGACCATTTCCTTGCGCCGGTCAGGGGTGAGTTGATAGCGGTCGATAACGTTTCTTTCGATTTTTTCAATGTCGAGATCGTTGGCGCGTATAATATCCTCAATCTGCCACATATAGAGAAGATACTCGGCGATATTTTCCTTATGGAGTTTTGATGCGGTAATCATATTCTGCTTATTTTTGCCTACAAAGATAACATATCGGGATGAGATTTTGCTTAAATTTGAGTAATTTTGTGGTATGGAAACGACCGACAAACTATCATGCAACATATTAGCCGACCTCTTGGTCGCCCATGGAGTAAAACGAGCCGTAGTCTCTCCGGGATCGCGTAACGCGCCGATAATCGTGGCACTCTCGCGTTGTCAGAACCTGACTTGCGACGTTGTCATCGACGAGCGGTCAGCTGCCTTTGTCGCGCTCGGAATCGCGGTTCAGTCGGGTGAGCCGACGGCGATAGTGTGTACGAGCGGGACGGCTTTGCTCAACTATGCTCCGGCGGTTGCTGAGGCTTTTTACCGTGGTGTGCCTCTGATTGTCGTGTCAGCTGACCGGCCCGAAGAGTGGATTGACCAAGATGATTCGCAGACATTGTGGCAACCCGGGGTTCTCGACAAGATTGTCAAGCGCACATGGGACATTCCCGCCAGAATCGACTGTCAGGATGCCCGGTGGAGCGTAAACCGCATGATAAACGATGCATTGATAGAAGCCACCACAGGCCGGCGCGGCCCCGTTCACCTTAATATCCGCCTTGATGCTCCGCTGTCGCGCATGGCGGATTATAGCCCCGGTTCGTCGCGTGTAATCAGCATGGTGAAACCGATTACAGAACTCCCGACCCGCGAAGCCCGCGAGTTGGGGGCAAGAATCGGATCGCCGAGGCGCGTGATGGTCATTGCCGGATTCCATGAACCGGACGAGCGGCTGACAAGGGCAATGGCAAAAATGGCCATGTTACCCAATGTGGTTGTCCTGACCGAGACTATCGCCAATCTTCACTCGCCATTGTTCATATCGCGCATCGATACCACGCTGAGCGCAATGACCGAAGATGAAAAGAGTGAATTGCGGCCCGATGTCGTGATAACGGTGGGTGGAGCGCTTGTGTCACGCCACATTAAGGAGTATGTGCGTTCCTTGCCGGGAGTCGAACACTGGTCGGTAGGGGAGAACCGTGCAACCGTCGATTGTTTCAGATACCTGTCACTCCGCATCGACATGCCAGCGGCTGTCTTTATGAGACAACTTGCCTCGGCCATGCAACCGTTCAGGGAGAAATGTGATTACTCGGAACAATGGCACAGGATTTATCGCAGGGCAACAGCACTACACGACAATTATGTCGCCAATCTTCCTTGGAGCGATATGGCCGCGATGTCACGCATTATAAAGATGATTCCGAGAGGATGGAATCTGCATCTTTCCAACGGCACCCCTGTCCGTTATGCCCAACTGATGGACTGCACGGGAATCCATCGCAGCGACTGCAACCGTGGAGTAAGCGGGATTGACGGATGTACGTCGACGGCTCTCGGTGCGTCAACGGCATATCGAGGAATAACGCTGTTGATAACGGGGGATATGAGCTGTCAATATGACCTCGCGGCTCTGTCGTCGACACTTATGTCGCCGCGGATGAAGATTATAGTGATGTGTAACGGTGGCGGCGGAATTTTCCGATTTATAGGAAGTACTTCGTCACTTCCCGAGCTTGACCGATTTTTCGCCGGCCCGGTAAATCTGCCGATACAGCAGATTGCCGAAGGATATGGAATCTCTTATTTTGAGGCTGACAGCATCGAAAGTCTTGAATCGTCATTCAAAATGTTTGTTGCCGAAACCGAGCGTCCGGCACTGCTTGCAGTCCGAACACCGGCCGAAACAAGCGCAAAGGTCCTGAAGGAATACTTTTCTCGTTAAAAACTTGCCGAGATTGTGGCATAAGCCCCCTGCATAAACGGTTTGGCAGGGTAAAACTCGCTGAATCTTATACCGTTGTAACGCAGGTGGCGCGGTATTGAAAGAATGTCAAAATTAGACATCAGGTAGCCGATGCTGAAATTGAAACGGTAGACGTTGACGTTTATCCCGACACGCAGATCGGCCCCACACCACTGGCCACCGGTAGTACTGACTGTGGTGTAATCAACGGTCTGAAACCCTTCGACAATATCGATTCCTGCCGAGCAATAAGGTATGTTCATCATTATACCCGGCTCGGCTGTAATACATATACCGGCATCCCGTATTTTTAGAAAAACCGGAGATTGAAACAACAAAGAGGGACGAAGGTAGAGATTATGAACTTTTTCGCTGTTTTCATCGACGTGCCAGCCTGTGCCCGAGGGGTATCCGTCAGACATAATCTGCTCCCACAAGCCGATTGACGCACCGACACCGATGTAACGGCACAACATGAAGTGATAGCTCGATTCGAGCTGCCAAGTATCGCTGGAAGTCAGCATGCCTGTGATAGCGGCACGGTGACGGCCCCATCCGGAGTCATTAACTTCGGCATTGCAAATGGTCGCACTAATCAACAATATAAGCAAAATCATCTTTTTCATGTACAGAAAACGTCATCCCTGATATAAATATTGTGGGGAGGCAATCAGCTGCCTCCCCACAACGGGTGTTTCACATTGATATAAGAAAAATCCTAATCTTCAGTATTTTTTTCGGCGTATTCCTTCAGAAGTTTTTCCTGAACATCGGAGGGAACAAGTTCATAGGATGCAAACTTCATCGAGAAAGACGAGCGTCCGCCGGTGATAGAGCTGAGAGCGGTGGAGTAGCTCGACATCTCTTTGAGAGGAACTTTGGCCGAGATTTTTTCAAATCCGTTTTCACTCGACATACCCATGATGATTGCACGACGGCCTTGCAGGTCACTCATCACGTCACCCATAACATCGGCGGGTACCATCACGTCAACATCATAGACCGGTTCGAGAACCTTGGGATTGGCATTACGGAACGCCTCGGAGAATGCATTACGGCCGGCGAGACGGAATGATATTTCATTGGAGTCAACCGGGTGCATCTTGCCGTCATAGATACAAACTCTCACATCGCGGGCGTAGCTGCCTGTCAGCGGGCCTTGTTCCATGCGGTCCATGAGACCCTTGACAATAGCGGGAATAAAGCGGGCGTCAATAGCACCACCTACGATACAGTTGTGAACGACGAGTTTGCCACCCCATGACAGCGGGATTTCCTGAGTGTCGCGAATGCTCATCTTGAACTCCTGATTGCCGAAACGATAGGTGTCGGGGAGGGGAGCATCTTCGCTGTAAGGCTCGATGATCAGGTGCACTTCGCCAAACTGACCGGCACCACCCGATTGCTTTTTGTGACGATAGTCAGCTCGCGCGGCCTTTGTAATGGTTTCGCGATATGGGATGCGTGGTTCTTCAAAGACGATGGGCAGTTTGTCGTTGTTTTCAACACGCCATTTGAGAGTGCGGAGATGGAATTCGCCCTGTCCCGAAAGAATTGTCTGTTTCAATTCTTTTGACTGCTCGATTACCCATGTCGGGTCTTCTTCGTGCATACGGGTGAGGATGCCCATGAGCTTTTCAGCATCGCTTTCGGTCACGGGACGGATTGCGCGGCGATATTTAGGCTCGGGATAACGGATGAAGTCGAAACGATATTCGCAGTCTTTGCCGTCAAGAGTGTTACCGGTGCGCACATCTTTCAGTTTGACAGTAGCGCCGATGTCTCCGGCGCATAGTTTGTCAACCTGAGTCTTAATCTGTCCGCAGCAGCAGTAAATCTGGGCGATGCGCTCCTTTGAGCCTCGGGTAACGTTGTCGAGGTCCACACCGGGGGTGAGAGTACCTGACATCACTTTGAAGTAGGAAACTTCGCCGATGTGGGGTTCGACTGTCGTCTTGAACATATATAAAGAGAGAGGACCGTTGGAATCGGGACGCACTTCAACTCCGTCGGCAGTCACGGGTGCCGGCATATCCTCTACAAACGGCACAACATTGCCGAGGAATTCCATCATGCGGCGCACACCCATGTCCTTGGCGGCTGACACGCAGAAGACGGGATAAATCGAGCGGTCGATGAGTCCCTTGCGTATTCCTTCTCGCATTTCGTCTTCGGTCAGATGTCCTTGCTCGAAGAATTTTTCCATCAGCGTCTCGTCGTTTTCGGCAGCGGCCTCGACAAGGTGTTGATGAAGTTCGTCGGCGCGTTCACGTTCTTCCTCGGGAATTTCTTCGATAGTTGGGGTTCCGCCATCGGGTCCCCAAGAATATTTCTTCATCAGAAGCACGTCAATCATGGCGTTGAAACCGGGACCGCACTGGAGCGGATATTGAATCGGGACAACTTTTTTGCCGAAGATTTCGCGCATCTGTTCCAGCACGTTCTCATAGTCGGCCTTCTCGCCGTCGAGCTGGTTGAGTGCAAAAATGACAGGTTTCTTTATTGACTGGGTGGTGCGGAATATATTCTGAGTGCCCACTTCCACGCCATATTGAGCGTTGATAACAATTAGCCCGGTATCAGTCACATTGAGTGCGGTAATAGCGTTGCCAACAAAGTCATCGGCTCCGGGACAATCAATGACATTCAGTTTCTTGCCAAGGAACTCGGCATGGAAAACCGTCGAGAACACAGAGTAACCATATTCTTTCTCGACGGGGAACGAATCGCTTACAGTATTTTTTGTTTCAATAGTACCGCGGCGTTTTATAACTCCACACTCGAAAAGCATAGCTTCGGCGAGTGTGGTTTTACCCGAGCCTTTGCTTCCAAGCAAGGCGATGTTCTTGATTTCGTTAGTCTGATAAACCTTCATGTTATTAGAGATTTAATTGTTATTGCTTGTAGAGAGATGGAAACGCTTTCGTTTCGGGTTGCAAAATAGTAATTATTTTTGAGATAAGTATTGAAATTTGACATGTTACACAACATATTTGTTTAACATCCCACACCTAAGCCGTTAAAAACAGCTTGTTAAGATGATATGTCGTGTTTATTTTGTAACTTTGGCACAGATTTTGCTATGTCATTGGTAACGAAAAAACAGTCACTACATAATATATAATGGAAGAGGAAACAACCAAGATAATATCAGTGGGACAGATTGACATCGAGTCCAACCGCCAGAAAGCCGAACCGAACCTGAATGACCTGCCTATCATTGCCACGAGGGACCTCGTGCTTTTCCCGGGTGTGACATTTCCGATAACCCTCGGACGTCAGACCTCTATCAGCACCGCCAATATCGCTTCAAAAGAAAATATTCCGGTGGGAATTTTCTGCCAGCTTGAACCGTCGACGGAGAATCCGGGTATCGAGCATCTGTATCCCTATGGAGTAGTGGCCGATGTCCTGAAGGTATTTGACCTCCCCGACGGAACCCATACAGCTATCCTCAGCGCCCGCAGCAAGGTCAAAATGCTTGGACAATCTCAGGGCAATGTTATACCCGGCTCTCTTTCTGCAGTTGTAAGGCCCGTGCGCGATACTAATCCGCGCGTGACCGACAAGGAGTTTGTCGCACTTGTCTCCGAAATCAAAGACACCACGCTTAACATATTAAAAAAGGGTGGGGACGGAGTCAGCGATCTCACAGTGAACGTCGAGAATATTCCCGACCCCGTTCTCCTCGTGAACCTTATCGCCACCCATTCTCCTTTTTCAGCAGCATTTAAAGAAGAAATGCTGGCTAAGTGCCGTGTGAAAGATCGTGCTTACCTGTTGCTGACCGAGCTGTCGCGCAACGAGCAGCTTGTGGAACTGAAGGCCAGCATACGCATGAAAGCCAAGGCCCGTCTTGACGAGCAACAGCGCAACGTGTATCTGCAAAGCCAGTTTGAGACTCTGCGCGAGGAACTTTACGGCGATGACGATGATTGCAAGGAGTTGCGTGAGAAAGCTGAAAAAATAGATTTTCCCGAAAATATACGCAAGACGTTTGAAAAAGAGATTGACAAGCTCGGACGTCTTAACCCGCAAAGTCCCGACTACTCGGTGCAGTATTCTTATCTCGACTTGCTGACCTCGTTACCGTGGAATAAAATCGACCCGCTGACAACCGATTTCGCCTCAGCCGAGGCAATTCTTGATGCTGACCATTACGGACTTGAGAAAGTCAAGGAGCGCATCCTTGAGCAGCTTGCGGTATTGATGAATACCCCTGACGGGCATTCACCGATTATATGCCTTGTCGGAGCTCCGGGAGTAGGGAAGACCTCGCTCGGTCAGTCAATCGCCAAGGCTCTTGGCCGCAAATATCAGCGTGTATCACTCGGCGGATTGCATGACGAGGCTGAAATACGCGGTCACCGACGCACATATATCGGCGCGATGCCGGGCCGCATAATTGACGCGATGAAACGTGCAGGAGCATCTAATCCGGTGCTTTTGCTTGACGAAATAGACAAAACCGGTTCCGATTTCAAGGGCGACCCTTCGGCCGCACTGCTTGAAGTGCTTGATCCTGAGCAAAATTGCCATTTCCATGACAATTATGTAGATGTTGACTATGACCTGTCGAAAGTGTTGTTTATCGCAACGGCCAATACATTGTCGACATTGTCACAACCACTTCTTGACCGAATGGAGATTATCGACATATCGGGTTATCTTCTTGAAGAAAAAATAGAGATTGCCCGCCGCCACCTGATTCCGCGTGTTGCCGTCGAAAATGGATTCAAAGAAGATGAAATAACATTTGACGAAAATGCAATCGTCTCGATTATAGAGAATTATACCTCAGAGAGCGGCGTGCGCCAGCTTGAAAAGAAAATAGCTGCCGTGGTTAGAAAAATCGTCTTGAAAAAAATGCGAGGCGAGAACTTCTCACTTAATATCACAGCCGATATGCTGCATGATTGCCTCGGAGTCAAGATATATACAAAAGAACGTTACGAGGCATCGGCTATTCCCGGCATCGCAACAGGGCTTGCATGGACCGCAGTCGGTGGCGAGATTCTGTTTATCGAGTCATCCATTGCCCATAGCAAAGGCGAGAAACTGACGCTGACCGGAAACCTCGGCGATGTGATGAAGGAATCGGCAATGATTGCGTTCCAGTTTGTCAGGTCTCATGCCGCTGATTACAATATCGACTCCGAGATGTTTGAAAACAACACCTTGCATATCCATGTACCCGAAGGTGCGATTCCGAAAGACGGCCCGTCGGCCGGCATAACGATGGCCACATCGATAGTATCGGCCATGACCGGTAGACCCGTGCGCCAGCGGTTGGCCATGACCGGCGAGATTACTTTGCGCGGAAAGGTTTTACCCGTAGGAGGAATCAAAGAGAAAATCCTTGCCGCAAAACGAGCCGGAATCACTGACATTGTTCTGTGTGCCGACAATCGCAAGGATATCGAAGACATAAAGTCTAATTATGTGGAAAATCTCACATTCCATTATGTCAGAACGGTAGCCGACGTGTTGGACATAGCATTGCAATGACATTCCGATAAAAACGACCTCTAAGACTCGTACAATGGGGGAAATCCATTATTGTACGAGTCTTTTTTTTAGTCTCTGAGAATTGAATATTTGAAATCGATTCGGGTGTTTGCACGGAATATTGGAATCTCAGCAACGATAATCCGGAATGCGCGCCTTGACAGAATCGGGGGGGAACACAGGCTTTATTCTCGAAGCGCTCCTAAGAATAATATTTTTTCTCCGATTTCCTATTTTACATAATGTGGATTATGAGAAAACAGTAGACTGAAGGGGCAGGAGCGAGTAATCACCCCTGCTGCTCAATGCTTATACAAAGATAATACAAAACCGAAATTCCTGTAATGGGATTATGTCGCATTTATTTGTTAATTTTGCACATCACAAATTCTACAATGAAAAAATATGGATGAACTACCTAAAGACCCGGCTATGCTGATGAGTTTCCTGAATATGAAACTGCGTGATAACTATCGGTCACTTGAGGAACTGTGTGATGATCTGGGAATCGACCGTCAAGAGTTGCTTGACCGAATGAAAAAGCTCGGGATGGAATACCTTCCCGAGCAAAACAAATTTTGGTAAAATTCGCAATTATTTGCGGAATGCTATCGGAAGAATGCAATAAACCGGCACATTCTCGTTGTCTAATTTTCCGGCATGCCAGTGAGGCATTTCAGAGATGATGCGCACCGCTTCGCGATTAAGGCTCTCCTCTACTCCGCGTAAAACGGCGATATGAGAAATCGAGCCGTCAGCATTTACGATAAAGCTGCACAGGACTCTCCCTTCAACCCCGTTGTGATAAGCCTCGGCCGGATAGCGGCGTTCATTGTTGATGAACCGTATCATTTCAGAATTCCCTCCGGGAAACTGGGGCTGGACATCGACAAAATCATACTCGTAGACATCCATTACTATCTGCGCCGACGGCTTGATATTGGCCGATGCATGGTGTTTCTGAGCTTTCGCCGATGAAGCGAAGTAAATGACAAATGTGGCTAATATAAGGAGAAAAAGTAGTCTTTTGTTCATTCTGTGAAGTGATTGTGAGAAGATTTCGTCACAAAAATAGAGTGTTATTTCGGGAAAAACAAGAAGATACAGCCATATTTGTGATAGATTAGGCAACTTTTGGTTTTGTTTACATTCGGCAAATTAAATCCGGCCGTTCATACTATTTTATAGTGGTTTGACGTTGATAACATATACATGTCTACCTCATTTTCAATGAAGACCAATTCTACATATAATATATTAAGGTATCTGTTGGTTTCACTGTTTGTTGTCTCGATTCATACCGCAGCAACTGCCGGAGATTCCTCCCCTGCCTACAACTTTCTGAACCTTCCGTCATCAACGCTTGCCTATGGTCTGGGGGGTGTCAATATCTCCACTATTGATGATGACATCAATGCCACGGATCAAAATCCGGCATTGCTCGGCCCCGAAATAGACATGCAGTTGGGAGTGAATTACATGAGATATGTCGGTGACTCCAATTTTGCCGGATTGCGTTTCGGAATGAGGGCTACCGACCGTAGCGCGTGGTCTGTCGGAATACAATATTTCGGCTACGGTGAAATCAAGGGCGCTGACGTGAACGGCACGCTGACAGGTACATTATCCCCGACCGATGTCGCCGCCTCAGCGAGTTATTCCCATGACATTACCGATCATTGGCGCGGAGGCATAAATCTTAAATTCGCATTCAGTTCCTATGACCGATACAGCGCGCTTGCCATTGCCACCGACCTTGGCGTCAACTATTATGACTCGGAACGCGATTTGTCGTTTTCGGTAGTTTTGGCCAATCTTGGCGGTCAGGTGAAGCGGTTTAACGAGAGTTACGACCGGTTGCCGGTAGATCTGCGCCTCGGATGGACACAGTCCTTCGGCACATTGCCAGTGCGCTGGTCCATCACGGCATGGAATCTGACCAAATGGAGTCTGCCCTATTATGAAAACGGCGACGGGACGACTGATGCAAAACCGGTGTTAAAAGACTCGTTTGGGTCAAACCTTTTCCGACATCTCATCTTTGCAGCCGACTTTGTCCCCAGTGACCGATTCCGCATCGGTATCGGATACAACTATAAGACTCGCACTGACATGTCGACCTACTCACGCAGCTTTCTCTCGGGTTTCTCAATCGGAGCCGGATTGAAAGTATCAAATTTTACCGTCGGGGTCGCTCTGTCCCAACCTCACTCGGGAGCAACTACAGTCATGCTGAATCTCTCCACCATTCTGACCGAATTTAGATAAACAGATTATTATATATCATGATGCAGGATAATCATTCAATTATTATAGCGATTGACGGATACTCGTCCTCGGGCAAAAGCTCGATGGCACGTCAACTAGCCAAAACTATCGGTTACCGTTACATTGACTCGGGTGCGATGTATCGTGCCGTAACTCTTTATGCGATGCGCCACGACCTTATTGATGCTGATGGGACCGTCAACACTGCCGGGGTCATCAACGCGTTGCCCGATATTAAAATTGACTTCGATGTAAACGGCGACAGTCAGTCGACTGTCCTTAACGGCGAAAATGTGGAACGCGAAATCCGCACCCTTGCTGTCTCCAATCACGTCTCCCCTATCGCTGCTATTCCCGAAGTGCGCCATGCGCTTGTAAAGATGCAGCAAGCTATGGGGAAACGCAAAGGCATCGTTATGGACGGTCGCGATATAGGGACTGTGGTTTTCCCCGATGCCGAAATGAAAGTTTTCTGCGATGCATCGGCCGACGAGCGTGCCCGCCGGCGAGTTGCCGAGTTGCAGGCCAAAGGTGAGGCTGTTACATTTGAAGAAGTTCTTGAAAATGTCAAGAAGCGTGATTACATCGATGAAAACCGGGCAGAAAGTCCACTGAGGTGTGCCGAAGACGCTGTGCGTCTCGACAATTCCAGCATGTCAATCCCCGAGCAGAACCAATGGCTGCTGAATCTGTATAACTCCATATTGTCCAAGGGATGAAACAGCCGATTGTCGAAATTGATTCTCATTCGGGATTTTGCCACGGCGTTGTGACAGCCATCCGGAAGGCTGAAGAAGAACTTGACGCCGGTGACGGATCGCGGTTGTATTGCCTTGGTGACATCGTGCACAACAGCGACGAGGTGGAAAGGCTTGAAAACAAAGGTCTGACCACTATCACGCATGATGATCTGAACCGGCTGAGCGATTCACGAGTCCTGTTGCGCGCCCACGGCGAGCCGCCATCGACTTATCGCATTGCCCGGGAACGCAACATCGAGATTATCGACGCGACATGTCCTGTCGTCTTGAAATTGCAGCAGCGCATTAAGGCTACATTCGGCTCAGAACCGCGCCCGCAGATTGTCATCTATGGAAAAGCGGGGCATGCCGAGGTCAACGGCCTCGTCGGCCAGACCGATGGCGAAGCTATCGTGGTAGAGAATATCGAGGGCCTTGACCGGGTTGATTTTTCCCGCAGCATCTCGCTATATTCTCAGACAACGATGCCCCTTGAAGGTTTCAAGCAGATAATCACCGAAATATCATCAAGGATTCCCCCCGGAGTAGAGTTTGATTATTACGACACAATCTGTCGTCAAGTGGCGAACCGTGTCGGGCAATTGCGCGATTTCGCCGCCGCTCACGATGTCGTGCTGTTTGTCGCCGGAGCAAAAAGCAGCAACGGAAAGGTGTTGTTTAATGAATGCCGCAGTGTGAATCCGAATACCCGTCTTTTGTCCCGTCGCGGCGACCTTGACCCTGCTTGGATTGAAGGCGCCGAGACAATAGGTATCTGCGGGGCGACCTCTACCCCGCGATGGCTGATGGAGGACATACGCGACCAAGTAAATGACATCATTGCCAATGGATAATTTTGTCGCCATTGATGTCGAGACGGCCAACAACGAGCCTTCGAGTATCTGTGCGATAGGAGCCGTAAAAGTGATTGACGGTTACATCGTTGACCGATTTTATGAGCTTGTAAAGCCTGAGCCCGAATACTATTTCAGGCATTTCACCGAGAACATTCACGGAATAGGCCCGGCTGACACGGAAAACTCACGTTGTTTCGCCCATGTGTGGAATGACCTTGAACCGTTCATCGGCAATCTCCCCCTCGTGGCCCATAACAAGGCGTTTGACGAAAGATGCATCAGAGCGGCGTTCAGGACCTACGGCATGGATTATCCCGATTACAGGTTTTACTGCACGCTCCAAAAGGCACGACAGGTTATCCCCCGCTCGTACCTCAGCTCCTATTCCCTCCCCTATCTTTGTGAATTTCTTGCCATACCCTTCTATAACCACCACGACGCGCTTGCCGATGCCGAGGCTGCGGCCAAGGTGGCTATGGCAATCTTATAAATACCATATGCGTTTCAACTATATATTACTATTGCTTTCATGTGCTGCGATGCTGTTCAGTTGCTCGTCCCGGGAAAAGAAAGCCGTTTATGACAGTGACGAGGCCTATCGGCTGGGGCAGACTCAGGCCGAGCGCATTATAAATTGCGCCGACGAGGAGGCTTTGCAAGATTCCCTGCTTGAAATCCGTTCCCGCATCTACCATATCGGAGTCAATGTCGGCGTGGAACAGGCCGGCGAATTTGAGCGCGGTTTCGTTGACTATATCAAGCAAAACAACGACTCTCTTGCACGAGAGATTTTTTGACAGTTTTTAACTTGACCACAACCGAGTTTATCGGTAACTTTGTCCCCAACCGAATACAGATTTCGTAATGCAGTTTTACAGTACTAACGACAAAAATACACGGGTCTCTCTACGAGAGGCCACGATGTCGGGCATGGCTCCCGGCGGAGGTCTTTTCATGCCGTCGGTTCTGCCGGTAATACCCCGAGCCTTTTTCAACAACATAGGCGACATGACGATACAGGACATCTCCTATGTCATCGCCAATATTCTTCTTAGTGACGATATTGACTCAAGCGAATTGAAAGAAATCGTCAACAAGACTTTTGATTTTGACATCCCGCTGTGTCATGTAGAGGATAAGCTATATGCGCTCGAATTATTCCACGGACCGACGATGGCTTTTAAAGATGTGGGAGCTCGCTTTCTTGCACGCCTGATTGGCCACTTCTGTGGAAAAGAAAGCGCGCCGGTCAACGTGCTGGTAGCCACTTCGGGTGACTCGGGAGGCGCAGTCGCGGCCGGATTCCATAACATTCCCGGTGTAAATGTCTTTGTCCTCTATCCTGCCGGAATACTGAGCAAGGTGCAGAAGGCGCAATTTGCCGCTATAGGCGACAACATTTATGCAATAGAAGTAAACGGAACTTTTGACGATTGTCAGGCAATGGTCAAAAAAGCCTTTACTGATGTCGATTTACGCCAACATGTAAACCTCACGTCGGCCAACTCGATAAACATCATGCGGCTCGTTCCCCAGATGTTCTACTACTTCCACGCCTATGCCCGTCTGTTGCATTCCGGAAGTCATCCTGCCGAAATCGTGTGTGCCGTTCCCTGCGGAAATCTCGGCAACATTACGGCCGGCCTTATGGCAAAGCGCATGGGACTGCCGATAAAGCGGTTTATCGCAGTCAACAACACCAACGATGTGTTTTTCGACTATCTTGAGACCGGATCATTCAACCCCAAAAACAGCGTAAAGACCCTCGCATCGGCTATGGATGTGGGCAATCCGTCCAATTTTACCCGTATACTGGACCTGTATAATGGTTCCCATTCGCAACTGGCCGCCGACGTTATACCCTACCGATGTGACGACCGCGACATCTCTGATACAATTGTCGACACATTCTGTGCCGACGGCTATCTGCTTGACCCTCATGGTGCAACGGCATTCAAAGGATTGAAAGAGAATCTTCAGGATGGCGAAACCGGATTTTTCCTCGCGACAGCACATCCGTCCAAATCCCCTGAAAAAATAAACAATATAACAGGTTCCAAAATCAAGATACCGGCTCAGATGGAAAAGCTGACCGCGATGAAACAACGATATACCAAAATCTCGGCTTTATATCCGGCGTTGAAAAATTTCCTTCTTGAAACAACCCGATAACCGATATTTTTGTTAATTTTGCAAAAGATCCCATTAAAACTAATTTATTATGTCCAACAAGAGAAGTCTAAAAAAATCTATCCAGATAATCTGCGGAAACCTCGCGGGTGAATGTTGTATTGCCAAATTGGCCATCCCGGGAATCGAAACCGAGAAAATGAACGGCATCATCTATCAGATTGCCGAATTGCAGCAAAACGCCCTTCACCGTGTGTCGGTTCAGTTTCCTCAGTCTCCCTCGGCGTTTGAATCGGTTAAGGAATACCATGTCGCCCGTCGCAAATTCTACAACGAGGCGTTCAAGTCGATTCGCAACGAGTTCAACAACCATGTCCAAGCCATTGTAAAAGAAATGAACGCCCTGCTCCCGGCTGAACAGAAAGAAGCCAACCGCAATGCTGTCAACGCTTGACAATGGGAAAACTTAGCGCATTGATTCTTAGGATAGCCGGATGGAAACTGAATGTCTCCCTCCCCGACTATCCTAAGTCTATAATATGTGTTGCTCCTCACACGAGCAACTGGGATTTCATACTCGGGAAACTCGCCTATTCGGCTATCGGCCGTAAAGCGGGTTTTCTGATGAAGGAATCATGGTTCTTTTTCCCGTTAGGATACTTTTTCAAAGCAATCGGAGGAATACCCGTGCCGAGGAAACGCGGATCGTCACTGACCGACACATTGATTGACAAATTCAATAATTCCGACAAACTGAATATTGCAATCACCCCCGAAGGCACCCGCTCCCGGGTAACGCAGTGGCGTACAGGATTCCTGCATATATCTCTAGGCGCCGGTGTGCCGATTCAGCTTGCGGCAATCGATTATGCCCGCAAAGAAATCTTTCTTGAGAAAAGTTTTGTTCCGTCAGGCGACATCGAGACTGACATGAGGGAAATCAAAGACTACTATCGACAATTCTCGGGACGTTTTCCTGACAAATTTTCTGCCGAATGAAAACATTTAAAGTTTGCGTTATACCGCTTAATATCGCATGGGGCAATAAAGATGCCAACCTCGTCACTGCCGCGCACGAACTGAATCAGGTCGAGAAAGACACCGACCTCGTCGTTATTCCCGAACTGTTTTCGACCGATTTTGTAAACGACGGAAAACTTGTCGCGACACTTGCCGAGAAAAACGACGGACACACGATGGACGCGGTGAGACGGTGGGCCTCATTTTTCGGCTTTGCCATTGCGGGTAGTTTCCTTGCCACTGACGGAGCGGGACACTATTTCAACCGTGCGTTTTTTGTCGAGCCGTCGGGCGATGTGACCTTCTATGACAAGCACCATCTGTTTCCCCTATCCCACGAAGACAAAGTCTACACTGCCGGCAATCACCTGTCGCCGGTCATCCGCTACCGGGGATGGAATATCAAACTGATGGTCTGCTATGACATCCGGTTCCCGGTATGGTGTCGCAACGGGGAAGAAATATACGATATACTCGTCGTTCCCTCCAACTGGCCTCATGCACGCATTTTTCAGTATCATCAGCTGTTATCGGCACGCGCAATTGAAAATCAAATATTCACAGTTGGCGCCAACCGCACCGGCCGGGATAATTACGGGGAATATCCTGCAGGTGATTCGGCTATATTTGACAACCTCGGCAACCGCATAGGAGAGACACGACGCAACGGTCACATTTATTCGATTTTTGACGGAGAGGAGCTGGACGCAGGCCGTCATCGTTTCCCGGCGTGGCGCGACAGCGATAAGTTTACCATAGACCTTTGATTCAAAATCGGTTATATTGGTAGTTTTACCCGCAATATTGGTTGCATGATTTGGATTATAAATCCTAAATTTGCAACATGAAAAACAGTGCTGCTTTTTTCTCAATATTATTGTCGGGCATAACCGCATTTGCCCAGACTTCAGTTCCGGTCGATTCGGCATCAATTGCGTTAAGCGAAGTTGTTGTCACCGGCAGTAATAAATCCGTGAACAGGGATTTACTTCCCTACACCGTGTCGGTTGTGTCAAGAAACGATCTTGAAGCGACAGGACAGACTCAGGTACTTGCCTCAATATCCGGGCAGGTTCCGAGCCTGTTTGTCTCGCAACGCGGCATTTTCGGCTTCGGTGTCAGCAACGGAGGTTCCGGCCACATCAAGATGAGAGGTGTAGGCGGCGACCGTGCCGGCGGAGTACTTATGATGGTTGACGGCCAGCCTCAGTTTGCCGGAATATATTCCCATCACATTGCCGACTTTTACAGCAAAGAGACTGTTGAGCGTGTCGAGGTTCTGAGGGGTCCCGGCTCAGTACTTTACGGCTCCAACGCTATGGCCGGCGTAATAAATGTGATTACTCGCGACGCCCGTCACCACGGAGTCCACACCACGCTGACTTCTCCATCCGGTTCTTTTACCACTTGGCTTTCATCGATTACCAACACGCCGCGTTTCGGTCGCTGTTCCTCCCGTGGGTCGCTCGCCTATG
>CAMWRO010000004.1 GCA_947176615.1 uncultured Porphyromonadaceae bacterium | reverse complement strand
GGGTTGGACCTGACATATACCGGCGGAGTCATGTCGCGCGGGCCGCCCTGAGGTCGCCCCATGCTCGCACAGGCTGCAAGCAATCCCGCAGCCATCACCGGTAACACCCTGAGACCCAATGTCGATAACTTCATGAACTCGGTTTTATGCTGCAAAGGTAATGAAAAGATGCAAGATTAGCAAGATTAGCATGAGTTAGTTCTGCGGGTCGCGGGGGTCGGGGCGGTTTTCGTCGGCGAAAATGACTGTGCGGAGACGCTGGTAGAGGAACGAGATGGCCAAGAGGATGACTCCGAGAAGGATGAAGACGATTATGCGCCCGACAGGCGACATGAGCCACAGGTCGTGGAGGACGAGCTTGGCTATTACGATGCCAAAGAGGCTGAGGCCGGTCATGCGCACGACCTTGATGTGGCGGTTGAGGCCGATAATCATCTGCACTGCTCCGCAGAGGGTCATGGCGACTGAAAGGCCGGCACTGTAGGTGTCGGAAGCTCCCGCCGAGCGAAGTCCGTAGAGGGTGACGGCCACCGCAAGAACGGTGTAGGAGAGGTTGAAATAGACGGTGTAGACTCCGCGGCTGAGCGGCCCGGTGATGTTGCGGCTGAATCCTTTCACGCCGCTGACGGCAATGACTGCGGCAAAGAGGGCGGCGGCTGTCCACAGCGAGATTTCGCCGATGGCCGAGTCGCCAGTTCCGTTGAGTGGGAGCAGGACGAAAAACAGTGCTGCAAAGCCGGGGAAGGACCATAGGAGATACCCGCCGTGGAGTGTCGCGAGGGAGACGGCGAGCATTGCGGCGGCGATTGCGGCCATGAGCAGCATCAAGGCGCTTTCACCTTCGGCAAAGTGGTCGGCAAGTGTCCATGCCCCTCCCAACAGCACGATTACGCCAGCCCACAACATGAAACCGTAAAGCACTTTGCGACCCGGAACGACTGCGGAGTAGAGCGGACGGCTCCGGTCGACGAGCCATGACACGGTCAGGAAGGAGATGCCGCAAATGACATCGGTCCAAAAACGCGGGGCAAAGTCATATGACACGTTGTGGGACAACAGCATGATGACCAAGAGAGCCACGGCGCATGACGCATAGTGGTAGATGCGGCGCGCGGTCAAGGTGAACATCAGCGAGAGGGCGACCATCGTGGCGGCAAGTCCCGAAACGACAACCGACATTGTCGCGAACTGAATGGGCCAGAACAGCAACGCAAACCCGATGACGAGGCCGAGCAGCAGGTTTTGTAATCCCGTCATGCCCTCGCGGCGGTAATATCGGTAGAAGACGGCGGCGTAGAGCGCGGCGACGAAAAGAGGGAAGATTCCTTCGACGGAGTTGAGAAACGGTATTTTGGCGGCGAGGCGCGTGGATAGCCAAAGATAGGCAAAGGCATTCACCATCGTCATTATTATCAGCCAAGTCATCAGCGAGGGGCGGTTGTCATTGCGTCGCATCACCGAAACGAGCGGCAACGAGAACATCAGGAAGTAGAAGGTGACAATCAGCGTGGCCCGGCCGTGGAACGGCAGACTGTCACCGGCAAAGACACAGACTGCGGCGACAATCCATGTCGGGACACACGATATGAGCGGTAGAATCCACCATCGGCGACGCATCGTGATGACAAAGACGGCGGCATCGAGAAGGGCGACGTAGGCCATCAGCATCAGGTAGCTCCCGTCTGGGGCACTCGCGATGAAGGGTGCGACAAAGCCGCCTGTCACGGCTACAATGGCGAGCTCGCGGCGGTCGAGCCACAGGGCGGATCCGATCATGGCCGCAGTCAGCGTGACCATAATCATGAGTGACGCGAGCGGGGAGAAAATAGAGTAGATATTATAGGCAATCGCGGTCGTGACAAAGCAGACGGCGTAACCGCCACCGGCGAGAACCGATGAAAAGCTGCGGTAACGCTCGCGGATGGGGTAGGCGAGACCCCAGAGGCCGATGCCCACGGCAAAACCGAGGATGGTGCGGGTGACTTCGCTTATCCAGTCCCTGTCAATGGCATATTTCACAAAGAAACCTATCCCGATAACGAGAATCAGTATGCCGATTTTGCTGAACAGATTCTCGCCTATCAGTTTTTCAAAGTTGCGCGGCTGCCGCTCCCGAGGCTCGTCCTCGTCGAAAGGCTCGGTGACATATTCGGGTTGCGGCTCGGGTTCAGGCACAAATGGCGGCGGGACGAGTCGGGGAGGCTCGACAGGAATCGACTGTTCATCTTCCTCATCCTCATACACATCCTCATCCTCAATGACAGGCTCGGGGATTTCTTCGCGGAGGGGATTCTCGACCGTCTTGGGCGCATCAATGTCGGTCAGAATATCCTCCAGCAGAGAGATGCGGTCGTGGATGCTGTCGATGCGGTCGCTGAGCGACTCGGTGTCCTCTTTTATTGCCGAGACGTTAATCCCGATTTTTATAAGAATCAACACTGCGACAATCAGCAGGATGGTGGAGAGTGTAGCCATAATGTGTCTTAACTTTAGAGGTTGTTTAAAAACAAATGTGAATCCAAAGCCCGTTTACGCGAGTCGGATTTTGACTTGAATCGAGGGAGCATAGCTGTAGCTATGTGACCGAGGTGTAATGACGAGGTAACGAAAGAGGCTGCCACTTTGGGTTAACATTTGTTATTAAACAACCTCTTGGTTTATCCTATCGTCAGCTTGAAATCGTCGATGAAATCTTTGAGGGCGGGGGTGTGTTCCACCATGTGGGCGAGGACTTCGCGCTCGTTCCATGTGTGGGGCGAGGCCGCGCCTTGATTGATTTCAATCGCGAGGGTGATGTGGTCGTTGGAAAGCGTGTCGCGCAGATGTTGGAGAATCGAGTACATCGCCTCGTTGACCGTTGTCTGCTGCATCTCGTTCTCGACAAGCATCTTGTAGTTGTGTCCGCTGATGGCGGTGGGACGGCCTGCGCGCATGGTGTTGGTCAGGATATGCTCTTTGGGGTGGTTGGCGATATAGGTGTCCCATGCGCGGTTGAGCTGTTCGGGGGTATAGGTTCCCTCGCGCAACGCCTGTTGCGCCGCAGGAGTGGCCGATTGCTGCGTTGCGGCCTGTTGCGCGGGCGCGGCGCGGTTGATGGATATGGTCCTCGGTCCTCCTTGCATTACGGGCCGTTGCTGTGGGGCAACCTTTGCCGCGGGGGAAGGAGGGGGAGGAGGAACGACTGCCGGGCGTGGCTGAGCCGGCGCAGGTTGCTGCTGAACCGGCGCGGCGGGTGCCGGGGCCGTGGTTGCAACAGGTTGCGCGGGTTGCTGAACCGGAGTGGCGGCAATCGGTTTCAACTGCCCCTCTCCGTTGCCGCTGTTACTGGGGGAGGGGCTGACTGATTGGCATATCTTGGCGAGCGTCAGCTCGATGAGGAATTGCTTGTTGGAGGCGACGCGGTAGTTGAGGTCGGCATCGTTGCACAGGTTCATCGCCCGATAGATGAAGTCGGGCGTACATCGTGCCGCCGTCGCGGCCATAGCCGCTCGGGCCTCGTCGTCGGCCTCAAGCAGCACTATTGTCGACGGGTCGCGCGCAACCATCAGGTCGCGCATGTAGTCGGCGAGGCCGTTTATGAAGAAATGGGAGTCAAAACCCCGGTCGCGGATTTCCTTGTAGATCATCCAAGTGTCGAGCACTTTCCCGGCAAGGAAGGCATCGAGCAGACGGTTATAATAATTGTAGTCGAGCACGTTGAGGTTCTCGATTGTCGAGCGGTAGGTGATGTTTCCGCGCGACGATGCCGCCACTTGGTCAAAAATCGAGAGAGCGTCGCGCATCGCGCCGTCGGCTTTGCGGGCGATGACGTTGAGGGCTGCCGGTTCGGCAGTCATCCCCTCGCTTTGGGCCACATAGCTCAGATGATCGATCATGTCGCGGATCGAGATGCGGTTGAAGTCGTAAATCTGACAGCGCGACAGAATCGTCGGGATAATCTTGTGCTTTTCGGTCGTGGCGAGGATAAAAATCACATAGCTCGGCGGCTCTTCAAGCGTTTTGAGGAAAGCGTTGAACGCCGCGGCCGAGAGCATGTGCACCTCGTCGACGATAAACACGCGATACTGTCCGCGCGACGGGGGTATCTGCACCTGTTCCACAAGGGTGCGGATGTCGTCGACACCATTGTTGGAAGCCGCGTCAAGCTCGATGATGTTGAGCGAGTTTCCCTCGTTGAAAGCGCGGCAGCTCTCACATTGGTTGCAAGCCTCGCCGTCGGGGGTAATGTTCTCGCAGTTGATTGTCTTGGCAAAAATGCGGGCGCAGGAGGTCTTGCCCACCCCTCGCGAGCCGCAGAAAAGATAGCTGTGGGCCAGCCTTCCCGTCGCGATGGCGTTTTTGAGCGTCGCTGTCAGGGCCTTTTGCCCCACCACCGATGCAAATGTCGCCGGGCGGTACTTTCGTGCCGAAACTATATAGTGGTCCATTGTGTCGTTCTGTGAGTTATAGTATGTCACAAATGTACAAATTAATTTCGGTATTATCAAAAATAGAAATCTATGCGGTGTTATTTGGAACATGATTCGGGGGTAAAATAAGTCAGGTAGCGGGATATGCGGTGGATTTTTTTGGTTTTATTGATAATTTGTGTTACATTTGCAGAAGTCAACTACTTAAAACCAACATCTATTATGTATCAGGAACAAGTTTCTTTTGGCGACGCAGTCAAGCGCGCTCTGACAGTTAATTATTGTAATTTCAACGGCCGTTCTTCCCGCTCGGAATACTGGTGGTATGTTCTTGCAACATTTATTCTCGGAATGGTCGTCGGTTTAATCTTCGGTTCTCAGTCGACAATCGGGTCTATTGTTAACGGTGTTGTCGGTCTTGCCTTGTTTCTCCCCGGTCTCGGACTGTGTGTTCGCCGCTTGCACGACATAGGCAAGTCGGGATGGTTGGTGCTTCTTGGCTTGATTCCTCTTGTAGGCGCTATCATTCTGATTATATGGTTTGCCAAGGAGAGTGAGATGGCTCCCAATCAGTATGGTCCGGTGCCCAACATGGTGCAGTAAACACTCATAATTAACAGGATATTGTAAAAAATTGCCGACAGAAATCGCTGTCGGCAATTTTTTTGTCTTTAAAGGTGATTTTTGGAATAACAGTTTTCGGGATTGCTTGATTTTGTTTATCTTTGTGGCAAAGTGTGGCTATTTTTATCTAAGACATATACAAATTGATTTTATGAACGCATTTCTTGCTCCAATTTGCGCTGCTTTGTCAATCGCGGCGCTCCCGGCAATCGCGGCTGAACCGGTTGTTCCGCCATTTGTCGAGACATTTGATGACATCACCTCTTATGAACGGTTTACCATTATCGATGCAAACAACGACGGCACGACTTTTGAAATTGCCGACGGGGTTGCCAAAGTGAGGTTTGCGTTCTCGTTTGAGTCATTTATGTCGATGCCCACCGATGACTGGCTTGTTCTGCCTCCGATGCAGCTTGACGGGGGAAAGAGATATATGCTGTCTTTTGACGCTTATGGGGAACACGCCCGTTATTATGAGACACTTGAGGTGTTTATAGCGCAGCAGCCTACGGCTGACGCTCTCTCTATAGGCCAGTGTGTCATCGAGCCGACTGTCGTGAGCTGTGCCGCCGACTCCCCCCTCTCGGTCGAACAGCTTTTTTCAGTGGAAAGCAGCGGTGTCTATTATATAGGTATACACGGGTGCTCGGCTCCTGACCAATATTATCTTTATGTTGACAACATCAGTGTTTCTGCCGGAATCTCGGCTGCGGCTCCCGGTCCTGTGACAGATGCCGCGGTTGAGCGCGACCCTGCCGGCGGAATCAGTGCCACAATCAGTTACACGGCTCCTTCGGTCGATCTGGGCGGCAATGCACTGACCGGCCTCGATGGCGTAAAGATTTTTCGCGACGAGACTCTTGTCGTGACGCGCACTCCCGCTGTCGGCTCGGCTGACAGTTTTGTTGACGATGATGTCACCGAGGGTTACCACTTGTACACGATTGTCCCGTTCAACGCGCAAGGCGACGGCGAGGCGGTGAAGGTTGAGACTTATGTCGGCATAAACCGGCCTGCGACTGTCGAGGACTTCAAGGTGAAGCTCGGCGGCAATACAGGCACGGCTGTACTGACGTGGTCGCCCGTGACCGAAGATGTTACAGGCGTTTCTTTACCCGAAGGCAGCGTGACCTACAAGGTGATGCGGGTGTTTGGGCTCGAACAGACCGTGATTGCCGAGGGCGTGACCGAAACGACCTATACCGACGTGTTCTGCCGTCCCACCTCCAAGCAATCGGCGGTATACTATACCGTGGTGCCGGTCAACGCCTCCGGAGAAGGATTGCCGACCAATGCTCCTTACATTTGCCTTGGCGCTCCCTATTCTCTGCCGTTTGCCGAATCGTTCCCCGATGAGGGCACCAACAACGAGATATGGGTGACCGACGGACCTGCGTCATGGTCGATACCGGGTGACCACGATTATGAGCAGTTTGCCTCGGCCGACGGTGACAACGGATTCCTTTATGTCTACTCGTCAGATAAAGATAATTCCTCGTCGATAACTTCGGGCATGATTTCCCTTGCCGGTGTTCCCGGAGCCGAACTGACGTTCAAGACACTCAACTATTCTGTGTTCAGCAATAACACGATTGATGTTATGGTTGACCTCTGTGACGGTGACGGTTTCAAGACTGTCGAGACCGTCAGCGGATTGAATACCGTTGACGGGTCATTCAAGTGGGTGGCCCAAAAGGTCGACCTGAGCGAATATGCCGGAAAAACAGTGCGCCTGTCGTTCCGCTTCAGCGCATTGTCACAACCTGCTATGGGGCTTGACAACATTGTGCTGAAAGGGTGGTGGCCCCACAATCTTGCCATTGGCGCGTTGCAGGCTCCTCTCAGCATGACTGCGGGAGTCGAAGGCAAAATCTCGGCTGTTGTCTCCAACATCGGCTCGGAGTCAGCGACCGGTTACACCGTCGACCTGTATCGCGACAACTCGATTGTCGATCAGATTGATGGCGAGGCTCTCGAACCCGGCGAGTCGAAAGTTGTAGAGTTTGCCCAGATACCCTCGTCACTGTGGGGGGAAAGTGTGGCTTACCGTATCGAAATCGACTATTCTGACGACGGGGAGACAAGCGATAACATATCCTCTGAGCAATCGGTCGGTATCCGCGTGTCGTCACTTCCTGCTCCGGGCAGCATCTCGGCGACTGCTGCCGATGATGCGCTTGCCCTGACATGGAGCGCTCCGGTTATTGAAAATGTCGTTCCTGCCGAGGTCAATGACGACCTCTCGGGCCTGACCCCCTTCTCGACAGGTATGGCAGGGTCAGTCCTTGCAGGGGAGGACAACATGGGTGACTGGAGTGTCATTGATGCCGACGGCCTTCCGTCGATAAAGGTCGGTGTCGACTTTCCCAATGCTGGGTCGGCAATGGCATTCATGTCGTTTAATCAGAAAGAAATCAATATCGACTGGGAGTCGTTGCGTGACCACGGAGGTGACGGGATGATGTTTGTGGCCTTTGCCGCAGTCGGAGGGCGTAACAACGACTGGCTCGTTTCGCCCCGCCTGTCAGGCGAATCGCAGAGAATAAGTTTCCATGTCCGTGCGCTCAGTGACCAATACAACGAGCAGTATGAGGTCTACTACTCGACCACCGGAAAGGAACCGGGTGATTTCACCCTCATCGAGGGCTCGCACCGTCAGGCGACCTATGACTGGACACAGGTGTCATATACCCTCCCCGCCGGAGCAAGATACTTTGCCATCCGTTATCTCGCATACGATCTCTTTGGCCTTGTTCTCGACGACTTTACCTACACCCCCGCCAGCGTGACCGACGGTGTCGAGCTGAAAGGCTACAATCTTTATCACAACGGCTTCCTTGTCAACTCCGACGGTCTCTTGGATGCTCCCGAGGCCAAGGTGGCCAAGTTTAAGGAGGGCGACAGTTTCCAAGTGACCGCAATGTACAGCACGGGCGAGTCGGCCCCGTCGGCCCCTTATGTCTACGGCAGCTCGGCAATCGCTGAAATTGGCGGCGACGCAGTCGCAGTGGCTGCCTCGCGAGGGGAAATCACGGTTACCGCACCCGCCGGCCTTGCCGTCATGATTGTTGACATTTCCGGCCGTCAGGTAGTGTCGGCCACTTCTACCGGCACCGATACATTCCATATTCCCGCCGGAGTGTATATCGTCAGTGTGGGCGGCAAGAGGGTCAAGACCGCTGTCAGATAACACCTTCTGATATGTAAAGAGAAAAAGAATCGGCGGTTTTTTACCGCTGATTCTTTTTCTCTTTATTAATTAAATTGTAACTTTGTCACGAATTTAACCTATTAAGTAATGAAGGCAATCAATATCGCATTGGCAATGACTGTTGCTCTCGGCACAGCCGCTGCAAGCGCTCAGGCCCCCGCACCCGAGCATCTCAAGAGCCTCAAACCCGAGTATTTTGACAACAATACTCCCGCAGGCACCGATTTTTATACCCACATCAACCGCGGATGGGAACTTGCCCACCCTCTGACTCCCGAGCACTCGCGCTACGGGGCGTTTGACATACTCAACGATTCAAGCGAGAGCCGCGTGAAGCAGATTATCCTCAACCTCGGCAGCGAGAACCCCCAGCCGGGCAGCGTGGCATTCAAGGTGTGGACAATCTATGATCAGGCAATGGACTCCGTGCGCCGCAATGCCGAGGGAGCCAAGCCTATCCTCGCCGACCTCAAGCGCATCGAGACCACTCCCCACGAAGGGATGGAGGACCTGTTCCTGTGGATGCACGGAAACTATGCAAGCCCCTTCTTCGGTGCCGGCCCGATGGAGGACCTCGCCAACAGTCAGGTGTATGCGATGTATGTCAGCGGCGGCGGCATGGGCCTCGGCGACCGCGACTACTATCTGAAAGATGATGCCCGCAACAAGGAAGTGCGCGAGGCTTACAAGAAACTCATCCAGCGTCAGATGCAGAACGCCGGCTACTCCAAGAAAGACGCGTCGCGCATCGTCAAGAACGTGATGAAAATCGAGACCGCCCTTGCCGACTCGGCTTTGACCCGCGAGGAAAGCCGCAACATCGTCGCCATGTACAACCCCCGCTCCTTCGAGCAGCTCAAGGAGATGTACCCCAACATCAACTGGGACCGTTTCTTCATCGAGACTATGGGCATCCCCTCGCCCGAGCAGGTCATCGTCACCGAGCTGAAATCGGTCGATCAGGCCAACAAACTCATGGGCTCGCTCACCGACCGTGAAATCAAGGACTACTATCTGTGGAAGTATGTGGCACAGGCCGCAGGCGCTCTCAGCGACAACTTCGCCAAGGCTTCATTTGACTTCTCCAAGGTCATGAGCGGCGTTCAGGAGCAGCGTCCCCGCTGGAAACGCGCTCTCGACGCTACCGAAGGCGCTATGGGCGAGGCTGTCGGCGAACTTTATGTCGAGAAATATTTCCCCCGTTCATCCAAGGAATACATGGTGGGTCTCGTGGAAAATCTCCGCACCGCCCTCGGCAAGCACATCATCGAGCTTGACTGGATGAGCACCGACACAAAGCTCAACGCCCTCAACAAGCTCAACTCTTTCACCGTGAAAATCGGCTATCCCGACAAGTGGAAAGATTACTCGACACTCCAGATTGACCCCAAACTCAGCTACTACGAGAACCTCCACAATGTCTCCATGTGGCATCAGGCCGACACCTACTCCAAGTGGGGCAAGCCGGTTGACCGCACCGAGTGGGGCATGACTCCGCAGACTGTCAACGCCTACTACAATCCTCTTGCCAACGAAATCGTGTTCCCCGCAGCCATCCTTCAGGCTCCTTTCTTTGACCCCGAGGCAAGCGATGCCGAAAACTACGGCGGTATCGGCGTTGTCATCGGCCACGAGATGACTCACGGATTTGACGATCAGGGCCGCAACTTCGACGCACAGGGCAACATGACCGACTGGTGGACCGCCGAGGACGCTGCCAAGTTTGAGGAAAAGACCAAGGGCCTCATCGCCCAGTTTGACGCCGTAGAGGTTCTTCCCGGCCTTCACGCCAACGGTCAGTACACCCTCGGCGAAAACATCGCTGACCAAGGTGGTCTCCGCGTGGCAATGACCGCGTTCCTTGACTCGCAGAAGAAAAAAGGTGTCGACGTGACAAGCGATGCTGCCAAGATTGACGGCTATGACCCGATGCAGGTGTTCTACATGAACTATGCCAACCTGTGGGCGACCAATATCCGCGACGAGGAAATCCGCTCACTCACTACCGGCGACGTTCACTCGCTGGGCCGCAACCGCGTCAACGTGACACTGCGCAACATCGCCCCCTTCTTCGAGGCATTCTCGATTACCGAGGGCCAGCCGATGTTCCGCCCCGTCAATGAGCGCGTCATCATCTGGTAACAGACATTCTTGAAAAGAGGGCGTTAAGCACACAAATGCTTTTCGAGGAAACTATAACCACCCTCTGATTGATATTATTGAATGGCACACGCCGGCATTTTTGCCTGTGTGTGCCTTTTTTGTGAAAAAAGAAAAAATTATTGTAGTTTTGACACTTGTTTTGCAAGAAAATCAGGCTGTTGACGCAAACAGTGCAATAAGTGTCGACTGGTAGGGTAATTTTGTAATTATTGCGAATATGTATCGGCCAATTTGGCGCAATTGAGCTATTTTTTGAGCGTAAATTTAGTTAAAAATAGTTTTGCGATAGATAATTTTGTGTTGTCAAAAAATGTATCCAACATCAAATTTTATTTATTAATCAAGTTAACCATGAAAAAGAACCTAATGTGCTTTCTAATGCTCATGCTGTTCACGGTGCAGTTGGCAGCAGCGCAGATGACAGTCACAGGTGAGGTGGTGGACTCTCAGTCAGAACCGCTTCCCGGCGCGACAGTCACAGTAAAAGGAACATCTACGGCGACCGCCACAAATATTGACGGCGAATTTGCAATCAAAGCCAAGGCGGGTGACGTGCTGTCAGTCTCGTTTGTCGGTTTTGAAACCACCGAAGTCCGTGTTTCGGAAACCACCTCTAAGCTGGTAATCACACTGAAAGAATCATCGGAAGTTCTTGACGAGGTTGTCGTCGTGGGCGTGTCGATGAAAAAGAGCGACCTGACCGGTTCGGTGGCCCGCGTCGATGCCGACGTGCTCACCCAGAAACCTGTCACCACGATTAACGACGCTCTCGCAGGGCGCGTGGCAGGTGTCAGCGTAGGCAAGGCCACTTCCCCCTCGGGCGACTCGTCGATTAAAATCCGTGGTACAAATACCATCAACTCAGGCTCGTCTCCTATATATGTGGTCGACGGTCTTGTCATGAGCAACGACTTCGGATTTTTCAACTCCATCAACGTTAACGACGTGGAATCGGTGCAGATTCTTAAAGACGCATCGGCCACGGCCCTTTATGGTTCGCGCGGTGCCAACGGTGTCATCGTCATCACCACCAAGAAAGGCAAGAGCGGTAACGGCGAGGTATCCTATGACGGCTGGGTCAAGTTCTCCACTATGGGACACCGTCCCGAGCTGATGGATGCCAATCAGATATTTGACCTCCGCACCCAGTCCTATGCCAACGGTTACATGTACAATAACCCCGACGCTGACCGCGACGCTTATATCAGGGATGTGTTGTGGGGTTCCAACATCGCCTTCGAGGAGCGCGAGTTTGCGACCCACAACGCCGGAAAGAGCTATGACTGGCTCAATCAGGTTACGCGCACAGGCTTCGAGCAGAACCACAACATCTCTTTCTCAAAGGCTACCGATGCCTCCAATTTCTACTTCAGCCTCGGCATCTCTGATCTCGACGGTATCATGAAAGGCACCGAGCAGCAGCGTTACACCGGACGCATCAACGCCTCGGCCGACATCACCTCTTGGCTGAAAGTCGGGACCAACACTTCATATACCTATACCCATGACGACATCACCGACGGCTCGGTCTACAGTCAGGCGCAGGGCAACGGCAACCCCCTCGTGGACTATGCTCCGTTCATGGACGACGTTACCCGCAAAAACAAGGAAAACCTCACGCTTTTCTGGCGAGTTCAGAGCGAGGAAACCAATAACAATTTCAACCCCTTCAACTCGCTCGACGTGCAGACCGAGCGCTCCCGCTACCACCTGACCTCCTCCAACTATATCAACGTCAACCCCCTCCCCGGCCTGAATATCCGCTCGACATTCAGCATCGACCGCGGCGAGCAGAGCTGGAACCAGTTCATCCCCACAGGCATTCAGGAGTCTATCCGCCACCATTCTGAAGAAGCCTACGCCGTTCAGCAGCGTTTCGGCTCGACCCAGTGGCAGTGGGACAACACGGTAAACTATGACCGCACCTTCAGCAACGTTCACCGTCTTCAGGCATTTGCCGGCATCTCGGCCTCGCGCAAGGTCTACAACGACCTCAAGGCCGACGGTCAGCGTTTCGCATCCAACGACCTCGGATTCAATGGCCTCTTTGGTGCGGCCGACCCTGAAAACCGACACATCAACAACAGTTACAGCGCAGGCTCGCTCATGAGCTATGTGGCCCGTGCCAACTACTCTTATGCCTATCGCTACTTCATCACCGTGACCGGCCGCTGGGACGGTTCCTCGAAGTTTGCCAAGGGACACCAGTGGGGCTTCTTCCCCTCCTTCTCTCTCGCATGGGACATCACCAACGAGCCCTTCTTCCCCCGTCTTGACCAAGTCAACCAGATCAAGCTGCGCGGCGGTTACGGCATCGTGGGCAATCAGGACATCGGCGACTTCATGTATGTCACTCTTTACAGACCCCAGTACAACAACGGCGTTCCCTCCTACGGAACCGACGGCCGTCGCGGCACCCCCGGCATCACATGGGAGAAACAGAAACAGGGAAATATCGGTATCGACCTCAGTTTCTTCAACAACCGGTTGAATATCGCTGCTGACGCATTCTTCATCACCAACTCCAACCTGTTGATGAGCCACAACCTCGCCAACTCGACAGGCTACACCACTACCACCGAGAATATCGGCGAGCTTTCCAACAAGGGTTTTGAACTCAGCATCAATGCGACTCCCGTCGTGACACGCGACTTTACTTGGAACGTCAGCGCCAACCTCGGTCTCGACCGCAACAAGGTCAAGAAACTTTATGGCGGCGTCGAGCGCATCCTCTCGGGCACTAACCGCACCGGCAACATCTTTGTCGGCCAGTCTCTGAGCAACATCTACACCCTCAAGTCGGGCGGCATCGCCAACGAGTGGAACCGCGACGAGTGGGAAGGTCTTGATTACAGCGGACGCACCGTAGGTCTCGGCGACCTCTTTGTGCGCGATCTCGGCAGTGCCGACGGCACAGGCCCCGACGGAGTTGTCGACATCATGAACGACCGCTACATCTACGGCAACACCGACCCGAAATTCTATGGCGGCTTTGCGACCGACCTGAACTGGAAAGGCCTCTCGCTCAACGCTGTGTTCAACTACTCGGTGGGCGGCCACATCATCAGCTCCTACTATGAGAGCCTTGTCAGCTCTACCGGCGAAAGCAACGCTTCGGTCGACCTGCTTGACAGCTGGACTCCCGAGAACACAGGCGCGTTCTTCCCGCGCCGCATGCGCAATGCGAGCGGTTACAGCGCCTACGGTGCCGGGGATACCGACCGTTACATCCAAGACTCGTCGTTCCTGCGCCTGTCGACACTCACTCTTTCCTATAATTTCCCCCGCAAGATGCTCTCCAAGGCACGCTTGAACAACCTGCGCCTCTACTTCACCGCAAGCAACGTGTTCACCGTGACCAAGTATAAGGGATATGATCCCGAATTTGGCGACGGCAACGGTTACTTCCCCACCGAGCATACCTATGCAATCGGCCTGTCGTTCAGCTTGTTCTAATCACCTGTTAAACTTTGATATCCAATGAAAACAACCAAAATATTATCACTCGGACTGATTGCCGCAGCATCGCTGACACTGGGTGCATGCAGCGACTTTCTCGACGAAAAACCCGCTACCTCGATAACCGAGGAGCAGATGTATTCTGACCCCGAATATGCCGAGGCGAGCATTATATCGTGCTACAACGGCTGGCGCAACATGTTTACCGATGCCCGCGCATGGCATCTGCTCATCGGTACCGACGAAATCCAGTCGGGTGCGTTTCAGGCCCTGAAAGAAGACCAGATGCGCCGCGGCTCCTATGACCGCTATGACGCGCTCCTGACATCGGACCTCGGCCCGATCAGCGACCAGTGGGGCAACCGCTGGAAACCTATCGGCGAGACCGCTAAACTCATCCGCTCGCTGCGCCCCATCGCAGATACCTCTGAAAAAATCGGTCACAGCTATGGTCATGCCTCCTTTATCCGTGGCGGCCTGTATCTCGAACTGGCTATGGTCTACGGCCGTCTCCCCATCCTCGACCTTGAACGTGCCGGGGAACTCGGCGGGGCCCGTCAGTCCGAGACCGACGTGTGGGCCTTCATTATCAACGACCTGAAAGAGGCCGTGAAATACCTTCCCGATACCGCCGAGCCGGGTCGTGGAACCACCCACGCCGCCAACATGCTTCTCGGTTATGCCTACATGTGTGCCCCCGAATCTACCGGTCTGCGTGACTTCAAGGCCGCATCAGAGTGTCTGAAAAAAGTCCTTGACGGTCCGTTCAGCCTTGTTGACTACCGCAATCTCTGGGATTACGAGACCCCCAATACCACCGAGTCAATCTTTGAATGGCAGTTCTCCAACACTTATCCCGACAACAACATGATTCAGTTCCAGATCGGCTCCCGCGCATGCGCCGCGATGGGTGGCGACCAGTGTTTCATGAGCGGATATGACCATGCCGTTCCCACCGCGTGGGCCTACAGCGACCTTGCCGACGGCGGTATCTGGGAGGATGGTGACGTGCGCAAGGAGGAATCGATGCGCTATGACTTCACATGGTTTGACAAGACTCCCGACTATAACAGCATTTCATGGGAGGATATAGGCGAAGACCATGACGAGCTCGCGCCCCACATCAAGAAGTATGAGGATTTCCGCACCGACTCTCACTCGGGTCTCGGTCTCAACAACATGTGGTACTCGGGCAAGAACATTCCGTTCCTCCGTCTCGCCAACGCCATGCTGCTTTATGCCGAGTGCCTTAACGAGCTTGGTCAGACATCTGACGCTGTCGGCATCGTCAACCAAGTGCGCTCCCGTGCTTGGGACTTCTCCCTCCCCGCCGACAAGGCATGGTCGACCGGCATGTCAAAGGATAAGTTCCGCGAGGAGCTGATGACCGAGCGTGTACGCGAGCTTTTCGGCGAGCGCTGGCGCAAGTTTGACCTTGTGCGCACCGGCAACTTCGTCAAGCTCGTCGGCGAGCGCAACAAGTGGGCGAAACGCTCGGGCACGATTGCCGAATATAACAAGGTGTGGCCTATCCCCTTGTCGGAAATTGACCAGAACGAGGATATTTCTCCCGCTGACCAGAATGAAGGTTACCGTTAATAAGATCCTGATTTGAACGACATAAGGAGTGGCGCTGAATCGCGCCACTCCTTATGTCGTCTTGAGTGACGAAAAAGCGCGAGGCGCGGCTGATGACAGCCGCGCCTCGCGCTTAATTATGTCGGGGTGACAGGATTCGAACCTGCGACCACCTGGTCCCAAACCAGGTGCGCTACCGGACTGCGCTACGCCCCGAGTGTTCCTCGTAAGAACAGTGCAAAGGTACACTATTTTTTTTATCTGTGCAAAAAATAGTGTACCTTTGCACTTATGAAACAGGATGAAACAAAAGGTATAGTGGTCTATTGCGCCTCCTCGTCCCATATCGACGAAATTTACAAGGAGACGGCGCGGGAAACCGGTCGGCTTATCGCCGAGGCCGGACTTCCGCTCGTTAACGGTGCGGGTGATACCGGCCTGATGGGGGAGTGCATCAGTGGAGCCGTCTGTGCCGGCGGGGATGCCGTGGGCGTTATCCCGCAGTTCATGGCCGACCGTGGATGGGAGAGCAAGAAACTCACCCGCTGCATCGTCACCCCCGACATGCATTCCCGCAAAAGCACTATGGCCTCGCTCTCAATCGGGGCGATAGCCCTTGCCGGAGGAATCGGCACTCTTGACGAGCTCGCCGAAATCATGACATGGAACCAGCTGAGGCTTTACAGTCATCCCGTGGTAATAGTCAACACGGCGGGTTATTACAATCCGCTGCTTGAAATGTTTGATCAGATGAAACGGCAGGGGTTCATGCGCGACGACCGCAATCTCGCCGCAGTCGTGGACACACCCCGTGAAGCTGTCGATTTAATACTCTCCGCTGCCCGTGCCCGTTGAAATAACCGACTCTGTGACTTTTGATGTCCCTGTGGCCCCTCACCGGATGCCGTGGGAGGTGACAGTGTGCCGTGAGGCCGATGCCCCCGTCTCGGATGCCGAGAGGTCGCAGATGACGGTCGGCAAGATTCCCTACCGCAGCGGGATTGAGCCAGAAGAACGTCCCACTCTCCCGGGTTATGACTCGGGCATCGCCTGCCTGTTGCTCGGGGTGTTCCTGCTGCTGGCATTCAATCTCAGCCGTTATTCAACCTATATAAAGACGTTTACTCAGGACCTTTGGTCAGTTCGTCGGCGTGAGAATGTGTTCAATGTCCGCACAATCAACGAGACCCGGGTCCAGATGTCGTTGTTGCTCCTTGTCTGTATCTGCGAGGGTATTCTCGCCCATGCGCTGACGCCCGCGACTCCGTTGTGGGGGCGGCTGGGGATGTTTCCGGTTGTCTTGATTCTTACATCAGTCGCCGCCCTGTATTATCTTGCGCAGACGGTCGCTTATCGTCTCGTGGGGTATGTGTTTTCTGACAGGGTGACATCGCGGCAGTGGATTAAAGGATTCAGCGCGTCCCAGTCGCTTCTCGGGCTCGCGCTGACGATTCCCGCGTTGCTTGTCCTGTTTAATCCCGGGGCCGCTTTTATAGTGGTTCCGATTGCCGTTTTTCTGTACTTTACGGCGCGTTTGATATTTATTTGTAAGGGTTTTAGACTTTTTTACCATAATTTTGACTCGTCGATTTATTTTATTTTGTACCTTTGCACCCTTGAAATTATACCTCTGATTTTGTTGGTCAGGGCTTATGGTTTCATCGCATATTTCCAACCCTAAGTAAAACTGTCGAGCGTGAAAGTTAAAAAAGTTTTAGTATCGCAGCCCAAGCCTTCTTCGGGAAAATCACCCTACTATGACATTGCCGAGAAATATGGTGTCGAGATTGAGTTCCGTCCTTTCATAAAGGTCGAGGGATTGTCGGCAAAGGAATTCCGCCAGTCCAAGATTTCAATCTCTGACTTCACAGCCATCATTTTCACGGCGCGCACCGCTATCGATCATTTCTTCAGGCTGTGTGAGGAGATGCGAATCAATATTCCCGACACGATGAAATATTTCTGCACCACCGAGTCAATCGCGCTCTATCTGCAGAAATACATCATCTACCGCAAGCGCAAAATTTTCCATGGTAACAACGGGAAACTTGAAGACCTTCTCCCCTCGCTGATCAAGCACAAGAAAGAGAAATTTCTGTTTGCTGTAAGCGATGTCCACAAGGAAGACACAAGCATCCTTGACAAGAACGGCATCAGCTATACAAAGGCTGTCATGTATCGTACCGTGTCCAATGATTTCGGCCCCGACGAGCCGTTTGACTACGACATGCTGCTGTTCTTCAGCCCTTCGGGTATCGATTCTCTCATGAAGAATTTCCCCGATTTCAAGCAGAACGACATCCGCATCGGATGTTTCGGTGCCACAACCGCCCAAGCTGTGCGCAACGCCGGTCTGCGTCTCGACATCGAGGCTCCTTCGGTAAAAGCACCCTCGATGACCGCCGCTCTTGACAACTTCTTAAAAGAAGACTCCGAGGAGGACGGCCAAAGCGAAGAAGAATAAATTATCACTCCCCCGAAATCGGCAAAAGTTTAAAGTTAATAAGGTCAAGAATAAAGCAGTCTTGACTTTGTTAACTTTCTTGACTTTATAAATTCGGACACTCGCTTAACCATTTGTATTTTCAAGATGTCTTTCAGGCTTTATAAAAAAGAGAAATTGCGCGGCGAGATTACCGTGGCACGTCTCTTTGACCGCTCGGTCGAAGGGAACAGCTCGGCCCTTGTCTTTCCGTTGCGCGTCGCTTTCCGCCTGAATGACCGCCGCACTGTCAAGTGCCCGCAGTTTCTTGTCTCTATCCCCAAGAAACGGCTGCGTCATGCCGTTGACCGCGTCAAGATGCGCCGTCGTGTGCGCGAGGCCTACCGCCTCAACCGTCATCTCCTGCCGACCGACCTGCCGGTTGACATCGCGTTCATATATGTGGCATCCGAGTTGAAAGACTATGCTGCTGTGGAACGTGCCGTCACCCGTCTCCTCACCAAAATCTCCCAGACTCTTGCACCCGATTCTAACGACAATCAGTAACGTTGCCCGTCAGTTGCTCGTGTTGCCTATACGGTTCTACAAGCTCTGCATCTCGCCGCTGCTCCCTCCTGCGTGCCGGTTCACACCGTCGTGCAGCACCTATGCGATGGAGGCTATACTGAAACACGGAGTTTTCCGCGGTTCGTGGCTTGCCGTGAAACGCATTCTACGCTGTCATCCGTGGGGCGGCTCGGGTTATGACCCTGTGCCATGATACTTGATGTCCACACCCATCGCCCGGCCTCCGGAGCGATTGTTAATATCGACCCTGTCGATTCCGTCACCCTTGACCCGCAATATCTTTATTCAGTCGGATTGCACCCGTGGAACAGCGATTGCGTTACTCCCGAGGCTCTCGCCCGGCTCGACTCACTTGCCGCCGACCCCGCCGTCGTCGCTATCGGCGAGACCGGTCTGGACGCATTGCGCGGAGCTGACATTGCCACGCAACAACAGCTCTTTGACCATCATGTCGAGTTGAGCGAGTCGCTCCGCAAGCCGCTCATCATCCACGCCGTCAAGACCTTCCCGCTCATTATTGCCGCCCGTCGCCGCCATGACCCGGCCATGCCGTGGATAATACACGGATTCCGTGGAAAACCGCAACTGGCCGAAGAGCTTCTGCGCCACGGCTTTTATCTCTCGGTCGGCGCCCGCGTCAACCCCGCGTCACTCGCCGTCATACCCCCCGACCGCCTCCTTGCCGAGACCGACGACTCCCCGCTACCCATCTCCGCCATCCTCTCCACCCTCCCGGTGGATATGGAGCGATACACAACGCTTACCAAGCAGATTTTCTGTGCAAAACATTGACAGCATGGAATAAAATCATTATTTTTGTCGGTAAATATGCACAATATGGCCACTCTCATCACTTCGGAATTTAGGGATTATCTTGACGGACTCCTTAGGGAAAAAGAAACCCCTTATGTAGAATTTAAGCATGCCAAAGGTGGGTTTCCCGCCTCCTTTTGGGAAAGTTATTCTGCTTTTGCCAATACCGAAGGAGGTATAATAGCCTTCGGGGTAAAGGAACGTAACGGAGAATTCTTTCCCGATGGCCTTTCTAAGGAGTTGGCGGATCAATACAAGCAGATATTTTGGGACACAATAAATAATCCTAATAAAGTCAGTCATAAATTGCTTGTTGACAGCGATGTTATTTCCGGAGAATATGATGGGAACCATATCCTTTTATTTAACATTGCTCGCGCGGCAAGGGAATCGCGACCTGTTTATATTGGTCCGAATCCATTTCGTGGAACTTATCGGAGAGACAATAGCGGCGATTATCTGTGTAAAGAACGGGAAGTGACACTGATGTTTGCAGAACAACGGGCGACCCTCGCTCTTGACAGTGATATTCTTGAAGGTTTTTCGATTGATGACCTTGATCAAGAGTCACTAAGGGCGTATCGCCAATTGTTTACATCGCTGAAACCATCTCATCCGTGGGCTTATGATGATGACATTACATTATTAAGGCATTTAAAAGCCTATCGCGTTGAGAAGAAAACCGGAAAAGAAGGGTTGACTCTTGCCGGATTGTTAATGTTTGGAAAAGGAGAGTCCATAACTGATGCTGATGCGTTACCGCATTTTATGATTGATTATCGTGAATATAACGGTGAAGGGGAGCGTTGGAGCGACCGAATATATAATGACGGAACTTGGGAGGCCAATCTTTTTCAGTGCTATAAAAGAATCCTTCCTCGGTTGCAAAGCACCTTGCCTCAGCCATTTAAATTGCAGGGAAACACACGGATTGAAAATACTCCCGCCCACATAGCCATACGCGAGGCGTTTGTCAATTTTTGCGTACATGCGTCCTATCAAAGTGACGGGAGGCTTGTGATTATTAAGCGTCCTAAAGAAATTATATTTTCTAATCCCGGCACACTTTTGATATCAACTGCGCAGTATTATGCGGGGCGTGAGAGGGTGTGTCGCAATCCGGCATTACAGACAATGTTTTCGTTAATCGGAGCCGCAGAAAAGGCCGGTAGTGGCTCTGACACTATTATTCACGGATGGAGAAAGGCCAATTATCGAACTCCATACATTTATGAAAAAAGTCAACCCAATAAAGTAGAATTGATATTGCCGTTGGAATCGGTATTGTCGGGAAAGGTAAAACAAGAACTTAGATTGGTTTTTGGAGAAAGCATTTCCCGCCTTCAATCCAATGAATATATCACCCTTGGATTGGCAGTCTCTATGGGACGAATATCCAACAGCTTACTGCAGCGGACCCTTGACATGCATCCTTCGGATATAACACGAATGCTCAAATCTTTATGTGGCAGGAATTTCCTTATTTCTGATGGGATTGGTCGTGGAATGACATATTGTCTTAATAAGAATTATGTATGTGCTGATGATAAAGCTGATGATAAAGCTGATGATAAAGTTGATGATAAAGCTGACGATAAAGTAAATCTAATTAGAACCCTTTGTCAGTTTTGTAGGGAATGGAGGAAAGCTACTGAAATGGCTCGTCATGTAGGTAAATCTCCTTCCTACCTGTCATCTCACGTTATTCCGGAGATGATTCGTGACGGCCTTTTAATCAAAGAATATGATGTGGCAAGGCATCCGGCACAGCGTTATCGGTTTAATCCTGCGGGTATGGTCCGCAAGAGAAAATAGATGAAAAAATTATAACACGGGAATCCCGACAGCTTTATCATTTGTTGTGTCTAAAAAATAGACAACGCTTATTCTTGATAGTCAGTCAGTTGCGATAATGGTGCGTTTTGTTTCCGCTGAGGAGGATGAGAATCCATAACTTTGTGGAGTAAAATCGTGACTGTTATGAAGCAATTGAACTATCTTCTCAGAATGCTGTGGTGGAACCGCGGCGACTCGCTTGTCAAAATGCTGTCTATCGGACTCGGGATGGCGGTCAGCGCGTTTCTTTTTGTGCGTGTGGCCTATGATCAGAGTTTCGACACCTGTTTCAAGGATTATGACAACATCATGCAGCTGTGGATGGAATATGAACTTGACGGCAAGAAGCTCGGCCGGCAGGAGCAGTGTGTCGGAAAACTTGGCGGGGGAGTGGCCGAGGCACTCCCTGACATGGTGGAGGCGGGGAGTGCAACTCGCAATATCGGGTCGCTGTTCCGCGACCATCGCGAGCTCTCGCGACCGATTCTGACTGCTGAGCGGTCAATCTTCGACATCCTCGGCATCGAGATGCTGGAAGGGGATTTGAGTGAATTTGACAATCCCGAGAGTATCTATATCAGTGACCGGTTGGCCGACGAGGCGTTTGGCGACGAGAGTCCTATCGGCCGGAAACTGTCAATCCATGACTCCTACGAAGTCACCGTGCGTGGTGTCTACAAAGGGTGGGGCGATGAGTCTACAATCCCTGACGGCGCAATTTTCTCCTATACGACGCTGTGGAACATGGAAGGTTTTGAACCAAACTGGATGGGAGGGGACTCTTGGCCCACCTATATCCGCGTCAAGTCCGGAACCGACATTGACGAGCTCAACCGCCGCATACATGAAGTGGTGAAGCAGAATGTCCCCGATACCGCAAATTTCAGCATCGAGGCATGGGCCGAACCCCTGCGTGACACTTATCGTGGATATGACAATATCAAGCAGATTGACATTGTGCTGTCGATTCTCGCCGGAGCGATTCTGATAATATCGGCACTGAACTATGTGTTACTGTCGGTAGCCTCCCTTTCGCGCCGCGCCAAGGCGATAGGCGTCCACAAGTGCAGCGGGGCAGGCTCGGGCGAGATTTTCAGTCAGTTTCTATGGGAGACAGGCATTATTTTTCTTGGAGGAATCGTGGTCATGGCGGCGATATATTTCCTCGTCCGCTACTGGGCCGAGAACATGCTGGTGGCCGGCGACGAAACACTGTGGGGCAGTATGATGTCGGCAGTCTCGTTGAGCCGCCTGTGGGTAATCGTGGCAGTCGTGGTTCTTGTCTTTGTCATCGCGGCTATTCTTCCGGCGCGCATGTTCAGCTCGATTCCGGTGTCACAGGTGTTCCGCCGTGTCACCGAGCATCGCAACCGATGGAAAAACACGCTGCTTTTTATCGAATTTGCCGGGATTGCCCTTGTCGGGGGACTCTTGGTAGTCGTCGGGCGGCAGTACAGTGTGCTGACCGATGCCCCTCTCGGCTACAATCCTGACCGCGTGGTTGTCATCAGCAACTATGCCTCGGAGGAGACACGCGAGAAATTTGTCGATTATTACCGTGCGTTGCCGTTTGTCGAAGATCTGACGTGGGCCCACGGGTACCCTTCGATGGGTTATAGCGGTGACTTTATCTATGATGGAAGCCGGAAACCGTTGTTCTCCTCCAAATATGACTATTTTGCCGACAACTATCTCGGATTCATGGAGATGACCCTTCTCGACGGCAGGATGCCCGAGGCCGGGAGCGAGACCGAGATTGCCGTCAATCAGGAATTTTGCAGGCAGATGGGCTGGGATGAGAAAAACGTAATGGGGAAAGTAGCCTATACAAGCAGCGGCCCTTGCACTGTCACGGGGCTTTTGCGCGACTTCCGCACGGCGAGCTACTACTTGCCGCAACAGCCTTTTATGGCCCGCATCACCCGTTATCCCGCGTTCATATACCTGAAACTCAAAGAACCGTTTGATCAAAACCGTCAGCGGCTCGATGCCGCTATAGCCGAGACATTCCCGGGTGAAAGTATATTTGTGCGCTCGCTGCCCGCTACAATCACCGACGCCTATGCGGCAATCGCGCTCTTTGAAAAATTTGCCGCAATAGCCGGGTGTGTGCTCTCGTTTATCGCCATTATAGGCATGATGGGGTATCTGCGCGACGAAATCCGTCGCCGGTCACGCGAAATCGCCATCCGCAAGGTCAACGGGGCCGGAGTCGCCGACATCATCGCGCTCATGGGTGTCAATATAATGAAAATGGCTGTCCCCTCAGTTATCCTCGGCACTGTGGCCGCGTGGCTTTTCAGCCGCTCGTGGCTGGAGCAGTTTACCGTTACCCTTGACAACATTCCCGGCTGGTTCATGCTGTCGGCAATGGTTATACTGGCCGTAATACTCCTTCTGACAGTCCTGTTGACCTACCGCGCCGCCGTCGCCAACCCCGTCACCAGTCTAAAAGCCGACTGAATCTGTTATTTTTTATTTGTCATTTGTCATTTGAAATTTGTCAACATGGTTACCATTAACAATCTCACCAAAATATTCCGTACCGACGAGGTCGAGACTATCGCTCTCGATGTGAAACACTTTGAAGTAAAGCGTGGCGAATTTGTCGCCGTCATGGGGCCTTCGGGTTGCGGCAAGTCTACGTTGCTTAACATTCTCGGTCTTCTCGACAATCCCACGGCCGGCTCCTACCTGCTCGACGGGGTCGAGGTCGCCGCGATGAAAGAGCGTGACCGCACCGCCCTGCGCAAAGGCAAAATCGGTTTCGTGTTTCAGAGTTTCAACCTCATCGACGAACTTACCGTGGCTCAGAATGTCGAATTGCCGCTGACCTACATGAATGTCTCCTCCTCGGAACGCCGCCGTCGGGTCAGCGAGATTCTAAGCCGCCTGAACATCTCCCACCGCGCGGGCCATCTCCCCGCCCAGCTGTCGGGCGGTCAGCAGCAGCGCGTAGCCATTGCCCGCGCCCTCATAACCGACCCCGCCATAATCCTTGCCGACGAGCCCACCGGCAACCTCGACTCTCGCAACGGTGCTGAAGTGATGGAACTTTTAACCGAGCTGAACCGCGCCGGAACCACAATCGTCATGGTCACCCACTCGCGCCACGATGCCTCTTTCGCCCACCGCATCGTCGACCTCTTTGACGGCGCGATTATCGCCGAAAGTTAGAGGGTGTTTAATAACAAATGTGAACAAAGCGGGTGCGACAAAGCATTTGTCAGTGACATCCTCATGTTTAAATTTTGAAATTAATATCTGAATGAAGTTACTCTCCGATATAAAAAACGGTAAAGCGGGGTCCCGGTATCTTGACGCCGCTTTACCGTTGACATGCCTCGTCGGGAGGAATGTCAGTGTGGTTTCAGAATGCCGGAGTCGATGTTGCGGTCAATGGACGGGGTATCGTGCTTGATTTTCTTGCCGAAATCTACTGACCATGCTACCTTGATATAGACCGAGCGGCGGTCGGCAGTGGAATATTCCGTGTTGTCAAACCGGTAGACGGGAGTCGACATGGCATATTTGTAGACCGGGTGGCGCGAAAACGGGTTGTCGGCGCCCGCCTCAACCTTTAATGCGCCCCTGTTCCATGACACGCTTGCGCCGTAGAGCCACGGGGTGCGCGTGACCGTCAGATTGTAACCGGCAACCTTCTGTGGGGTCTCCACGCGGGCGTTTATGGCGAAGTCGCCGACATACCATGCCGCCTGTCCCGAGCCTTTCCAGCATGCGGCACCCAAGTCGGCATCATTGAAATATCCGTTATAGAGCCATCCGCCCGAAACCTGAAGGTTGAATTTGTCAGATGGAGTCCATGTGGCCGAGACGCTCGCGTCAATCTGTCGCCACTCGCCATTGGGAGAATAAGACTCGACAAGCATGTCGTTGTCAAAGAAATAGCTCGACACCGGCAGCCGTCCTGCCCATCGGAACCACCCTGATGCCTGAAGATTCACTTTACCGATGCCGATGCCGTAGACAGCCATCGCGTGCATGATTTTGGTGACTTTCAAGTCGGGGTTGCCGCGACGCTGCTGGATAATGTCGACTTGTTGTGTCGCTCCCGACATCATGCTTAATTGAGGAAACGAGTTGCCATAGGCTATGCCGGTCTGGAAAAACCGGGTGCGCGACGGCTGCATGGCGAATACGGCCTGAAGGCGTGGACCGGTGTAGCTGACCGTTTCCATACCGTGCAGACGGTAGAATTCGGCCGACATGCCCGGCGACACGCGCACTGACGCTTTCCCCCACAGCGGGTGGGCGTATTCGGCAAAACAGAGAGTCTCGCTCGACCACAGGTGTTGCCATGACTGATGGCTGCCGCGATAATCAGCCGCACTGACATTGTAAATCTCGTGGACTTTGAACACCAGTGAGTTGCCGCGGCTGAAATTGAATCCGTAGGTGACGTTGGCCGAGAAATTGTAATAGTTTTCGGTCGTTGACGAGGCTACGTTGTCGAGTCCTTCGGTATAACCGTAACGATAATGGTTGCGGCTTGCCGACGCACTTGCCGATGCCTCCATGAACTGTCCGCGGGGCATCGTGAACGACCCGCTCAGACCGAGACTGTACTTGAAATTGCGCGATGCCGAGTTGCGGATGGCGCTGATGGTCACAGGCCCGTCGGGCAGACCGGTGTAGAGCAGCGACGACGCGTTGTAGTCTTCGGGGGCGGCGTCGCGCACAAAGTTGAATGTGGCCCGGAGGGTGCGGCGGTCATTCTTGTTGCGCACTCTCAGCTGGGTATATTGCGAGTTCTTTTTGCTGCGTGACGCATCGGTCGTGTAGTCACGGCCTATATTCCCTGAGGGGAAACCGATTTCCTCGTCGCGTGTCGATTCGCTGCCGTTGACTTCGCGGTAGTCGGTTCCGGCAAAGAGTGTGTACTGCGTGTTGCCGCTGTATATTTTTGCCGCGAGATTGTAGTTGCCCGAGGTGTATCCGGCGCGCTGGAGCGCGTCAATGGCGACGTATCCGCCCGATGTGCGCTTTTTCAGGATGAAATTCAATGCGGCATTGTCTCCGGCATATTTTCCGGTCGGCGCGTCGATGTACTGGATTCTATCGACATCGTCAGGGCGCAGTTGCTGCACCTCGCGGTAGTCGGCCGGCATACCGTCGATATAAAGCGACACGCTGCCGCCGAGCGCGTTGACCTCTCCCTTGCCGACGTTCACGCTCACTCCGGGTATCATCAGGCTGCGTATCAGTTCGTAGCCTCCCGACGAATGGCGCAGTTGCTCCTTGCCGGGCCGCACGGTAAGACCGTTCTGAGTGCGGGCAAACCGTTCACCCCTAACCACGACCTCTCCCAGCGCGTCGGTCGCGGGCGAAAGGATGAAATCGAGAGTTGCAACGGTGTCGCCCGACGCGATTCTCACCGAGGCTGAATCACTTGCGAAACCGATGCATGTCGCGTTGACCAAGTATTTCCCCTCGGGGAGGTTGTCGATGCGGTAAACCCCTTTGTCGTCGGCTGTCGCGCCGCTGACCAAAACGGAATCCGAGGCTGCCAGCACCCTGACCGACGCGAAATCGACCGACATTCCATCCGGGTCGGTGATTCGCCCCGTCAGCACGGCGCTGTGTGCGCTCAGCAGGGTCGTTATAAATAATAAGGATATTAACTGTTTCATGGCGGTGGGTTTGAATTCTGTTGCAAATGTACGCGGCCCAGTCTTAATGTACCCTTACCTTGTCTTATTTTTTCTTATTTTCGCAGTGTCGCTTTTGGTTGTATCTACGGCAATGCTTACCTTTGGATATGAAAAATTTCAGAACGGTCACAGTCGCGGTGCTCGCCGTCATCACGGTGCTTTTCGCCGCCAACATATATTTTCTATATGCCCTTTATGAGTCGGTGCGCGAGCAGTATATCGCCACGGCGCGGGAATGCCTCGTTCAGGCCGACATGATGGAGACCATAATGAGGTTGAAAAAAGATAAAGATGTCGCCAAGTCAGATTTCCAATTTGACCTCGATCTGAAAATCGACGACTCGCCCCACGGGAGTGTATCTGTCGCCAAGGTCGACTCAATGCTCGTCGAGCGGAGGATAAATCTCTTTCAGGCGATAAACACTACCATCGCCTATCGCCTGCACAATGCTGCGTCGGGTTTCGGAGGTCCCACCGACTTTGTCGTGCTCGACTCCCTGTTTATGGTCGAGCTGAACCGCGTCGGTCTTTATCCCTCGCGTGTCGCGGTGCTGCCTCCCGATTCGGTTGCGCCGGATGTCACGCGCGGCATGTGGCACATCGGCTATACCATCCTTCCGGGCGAGCCGGTCATCTATAATGCGTATATCACGCCTCCTTTAGGCTCGATTCTCCGCCGCACTGTCGGGGTCATTGTCACAATCGCACTCATTATCGCGGCGCTTGCCTTTGCCTTCCGGTACCTTATCCGCACAGTTGTCACCATGCGCTCGCTGGAGGAGATGAAAGATGATTTCATCAACAATATGACCCACGAGCTCAAAACCCCCATCGCAATCGCCTATTCGGCCAACGACACGCTGCTGAACTGCGGAAAACATAATGACCCCGCCAAGCGCGAGAGGTATCTGCGCATGGCTCTTGAACAGCTAACCCGCCTCGGGGAATTGGTGGAGCAGATTCTTTCCATGAGCATGGAGCGGCGCAAAAGCCTCGTGCTCGACCGTGAAAAAATCGCGCTGAAACCGTTTGTCGAGGAGATTGCCGAGGCGCAGAGGCTGCGCGCGTCAAAGCCTGTCGAGATAAATGTCGACATCGTTCCCGAGACGCTCGAAATCACCGCTGACCCGTCTCATCTCGGGAACATTATCAACAACCTCGTTGACAATGCGATAAAATATTCGGGCGATAGTGTCGACATTACCGTCAGAGCCGACATTGACACAATATCGGTCGCTGACAACGGCATAGGCATTCCCGCCAAATCGCTGCCATTGGTGTTCAACAAGTTCTACCGCGTCCCGTCGGGCAACCGTCAGGATGTGCGCGGCTACGGTATCGGTCTTTACTATGTGCGCGGTATTGTCGAGAAAATGGGATGGCGCATCACCGCCGCCTCAACAGCGGGAAAAGGCTCGGTGTTTACTATTGTGATGAATAAAAATGAAGATGAAAGATAGGATTCTGCTTGTCGAGGACGAGGACACTCTAGCCACCATCATATCAGAAACTCTTGCCGACGAGGGTTTCGACATCGCCACGGCCCGCAACGGTGTCGACGGTCTTGAACAGTTCCGCCGCAACGGGGCCGATCTTGTTATTGCCGACGTGATGATGCCGCGCATGGACGGTTTTGAAATGGCGCGTCACATCCGCAGTATTGATGCCGACGTGCCGCTGATTTTTCTGACCGCCCGCTCGTCAATCGACGATATTGTCGAGGGTTTCGACATCGGGGCCAACGATTATCTCAAGAAACCTTTCAAGATGCGGGAACTCATCGTCAGGATGCGTGCGCTCCTGCGCCGCCGCAGCCGAGCAGCATCTCCGGTCGAAAAATGTGTCATGATTGGCCGATATTCCTTTGACAGCGTGGCCAACACACTCTCTTTTGATGACAATACGGTCGCGTTGACCCATATTGAGGCCCGACTTCTGGGTTATCTTTCAGCCCATGTCGGTGAGACTGTTACCTCCTCGGAACTGATGGAGCACATCTGGAATCATGATGATTACTACAACCGTAATTCGCTCCACGGATTTATCCACAAACTGCGCCGTCATCTGCGCCACGACCCTGACATAACCCTCATCAACCTCCGTGGCATCGGCTATCGCCTCGTCATCCATCCCACCGAAAAACGGGGTGGGGCCCCATGTGGTGTACATGGGGATTAGCAAGGGGGCACCCCGTCGGGGTGCATGGCCCGCTGTGTCGTTGTTGCAAAACTGAGTTTTGCCCCGAGTAATATTTAATCCGTAAGGATTATTCTATGAATAGCCGGGGGTTGCGAAACCGCATCCCCCGGAAACATGTCATCAAATAAATAAAATCTGTAAAGATTTTTCAATCACGTCGCATCATGAAAAATCTTTA
>CAMWRO010000003.1 GCA_947176615.1 uncultured Porphyromonadaceae bacterium | reverse complement strand
TTATACAGGTGCAAAGTTAACAAATAAAACCGCTCGGTCAAAGTGAAACAGAGTGTCAAATATTAACAACAATCTCCTTTTGCGTTCAAATTTTTCCGCTTTAGGTTTTTTTATGCAAAAGAATTATAAAATGACGGCCATGACGCTTTTTTGTCGTATCTTTGGCAAAAAATAAGAAGATATAAAATGAGAACAACTGCGTTATGCGGCCTTGTAGCTGCAATTTCAATCTTGGCAGGGATGTCGTCATGCGGCAAGACGGAGTGTGATAAAGCCGCCGCCTGCGATGCTGCCGTGTCGCCCTACGAAAACATCATGACACGCACAAGTGTCAGGCAGTATACCGACCAAAAGGTCTCGGCCGGAGCCGTCGACTCGCTTCTCCGCGCCGCAATGGCCGCTCCTACCGCCGGCAACAAGCAGCCGTGGAAATTTCTTGTGCTCGACGACCGCGCCGTGCTTGACTCGGTGGCGGCAATGGCACCGGCATGGGCGCCTGTGGGCCGCGCGCCTCTCGCCATAATCGTGTGTGGCGACAAAGAGCTCGGTTTTCCCGGCGAGGCCAACGATTTCTGGATTCAGGACTGCTCGGCAGCCACCGAAAACCTATTGCTCGCGGCCCACTCGATGGGTCTCGGCGCGGTGTGGTGCGGTGCCTATCCCGCGATGGAGCGCGTGGCCGGTCTTAACCGTTTCTTCCATTTCCCGCCGACGATTGTGCCGCTCAACGTCGTGGCAATCGGCTATCCCGCCGAGACTCCCGAGCCGAAACAGAAATTCAAACCGGAGAATGTGAAATATAACAAGTGGCAGTGATGTGCCACAATGCCATTAGGCTCGGCGGAGGCTTTTCAGACGCATTCTGATCAGTCTCCGCCATTTTTTTCAACAATCCCTTAATGTGTATTTTTAGCAATAATAACATTCTTTTTAGTAAGAGTTCCAAATATTCTTAGTAAATTTGCGTGGGATAACAGTCGGCGGCGTAAACCGGCGGCGTTTTTTCCGTGTCTTTTTCCTTAAAGACAGTGCGCCTCAGGGATGATTCAGTAGCGTGTGGCGGTGCCGCACATCTTTCTCCTTTTACAATTCAGCAGTCAACCGGGCGCTGTATTCTGACCGGTTTTGGCCATTGTGCCATGCCGTTTTCTCATATACTCCCCCCTCTCTCCCCCCGCTCGGGTTGCCTCAGACTGATGTGGTTTCCGGGCTTTGAAGCCGAAATAAAAAAAGAAACAACATAAATGACAAGTAAATGGAATTACTGTCCCCTGACATCCGACGAACAAAAGCTGGAATCCGACCTTGCAAAGCGGTTTTCAGCCACTCCGCCCATTAGCGAGCTATTGGTGCAACGGGGCATTTCATCGGTCGAGGAAGCGGAAAAATTTTTCCATCCCTCGCTCAGTGATTTGCACGACCCGTTTCTGATGCCCGACATGGACAAAGCTGTCAACCGCCTTAACACGGCGATGGGGGCGAAGGAGAAGATTATGGTCTACGGCGACTATGATGTCGACGGCACTACCGCTGTCGCGCTGGTCTACAAGTATCTCCAGAATTTCTACTCCAATATTGACTATTATATCCCTACGCGTTATGACGAGGGATATGGAATCTCGAAACCCACTATCGACCTTGCGGCCGAGCAGGGGGTCAAACTGATTATTATCCTCGACTGCGGCATCAAGGCTATCGAGGAGATTGCATATGCACGCACGCTCGGCATTGATTTCATCATCTGTGACCATCATGTGCCTGACGACGAGCTGCCCGACGCTGTCGCTATCCTGAACCCAAAGCTCGAAGGCTCGTCCTACCCTTGCTCCCACCTTTCGGGATGCGGCGTGGGGTATAAGCTGATGCAGGCGTTCTCGATTTCCAACGGCATTCCCACCACTGACCTTGAAGGGATGCTCGACCTTGTGGCGGTGTCAATCGCTGCCGACATCGTCCCGATGGTCGACGAAAACCGCATCATGACCTATCACGGACTGCGGAGGCTCAATGCCAATCCCAACATGGGGTTGCGCACGATTATCCGCATCTGCGGGCTCGGAAACCGCGAGATAACAATCAGCGACGTCATTTTCAAAATCGGGCCGCGCATCAATGCATCGGGCCGCATGCAGAGCGGGCGTGAGGCCGTCGAGCTGCTGGTGGCCCGCGACGTGGCCGATGCCTATGCCAAGGGGCGGGCCATCGACCGGTACAATCAGGACCGCAAGGAGCTTGACAAGCGCATTACCGATGAAGCCAACGCCATCCTTGAGGAGCGGGGCGAGATGACCAATGACAAAAAGTCGATTGTAATATATAACAAAAACTGGCACAAGGGAATTATCGGAATCGTAGCGTCGCGCCTGACCGAGCTTTACTACAAGCCGTCGGTCGTGCTGACCTTTTCCAACGGTCTCGCCACAGGATCGTCGCGCTCGGTACAGGGATTTGACGTGTACAAGGCGGTCGATTCGGCCCGGGACCTGCTCGAAAACTTCGGCGGACACACCTATGCTGTCGGCCTGTCGTTGAAAGAGGAAAACATTCCCGAGTTCACGCGCCGTTTCGAGGAATATGTGGCCAACAATATTCTTCCGTCACAGCTGACACCGCTGCTCGACATCGACGCTTTCCTCAGTTTCTCGGAAATCACCCCCGAGTTTCTGACCCTGCTGCGCAAGTTCAACCCATTCGGACCGGGCAATAATAAGCCTGTGTTCTGCACACGCGGAGTGATGGATTTCGGCACGAGCAAGCTCGTGGGCCGTCACAACGAGCACATCAAGCTCGAACTTGTCGACGACACTTGCGGAAAGGTTCTCAACGGTATCGCCTTTAACAAGGCATCGCTCTTTGACCACATCCACTCGCGCCGCCCATTCAGCATCTGCTACACCATCGAGGAAAACAAGCATCACGGCATGACCGGAAACATCCAGTTGCTCATCAAGGAGATACACCTTGACAATTGAGAATTGAGAATTGAGAATGTATAATCTCTTGGATGGCAATTTCGTTGAGCCCGCAGGGCGATATTGTGTTAAACCCCGTATGGAGCGCAGCGGAATGCGGGGTATCGGCACCACCCAAAATAACTGAGCCCGCAGGGCGATGTGGTGGTAACCACCTCATTACCGGCAATCGCCCTGCGGGCTCAGTTTGCAATCTCGTTAAGTAAACAGCATTGCGTCGCGCCGTGGCGCGACCTTGCGAGCGGGAGTGCCTGTCCTGTCATTGTTGGTCTAAAGCTGACGGTGACAAGCCGCGGAGCGGCGAGGCCATGCGAAACCCCATGCCTTGGCGTGGGGGAGAAGGCAAAACAAGCGAAAAAGCGTCGAAGACGCGAGCCTATGGTGGTGACTATAGATTCGCATCTCCGATGCTCGATATATCAGAGTACCGGCCGGTCCCCACGCCGAGGCGTGGGGTTACGCATGGCCCCGCCGCTCAGCGGCTGCATGAAAAATTGTGCATTGAACTGAATTGACCCATTGTTAACCGTTCTTAAAAAATACTGGGGATATGATGCGTTCCGTCCTTTGCAGCAAGAGATTATAACCTCGGTGCTGGAGGGGAAGGACACGCTGGGACTGCTGCCTACAGGCGGCGGAAAGTCAATCACGTTCCAAGTCCCCGCCATGATGCTCGACGGTCTGACCATCGTCGTGACACCGCTGATTTCGCTGATGAAAGACCAAGTCGACAATCTGCGCGACCGCGGCATCAAGGCTGTCTTTTTTCATGCCGGGATGACTCCGGGCGAGAGCCGACTCGCGATGGACCGCTGCCGGCTCGGCAAGGTCAAAATAGCCTATGTCTCCCCCGAGCGGCTGCAAAACGAGCGGTTCCTCTCGATGCTGCGTCTCACGACCGTGTCGCTCATCGTTGTCGACGAGGCCCACTGCATCTCGCAGTGGGGCTATGATTTCCGCCCCTCCTACCTCAAAATCGTCTCGTTGCGCGACATTTTCCCCTCCGTTCCCGTGCTCGCCCTGACAGCCTCGGCCACCCCCGAGGTGACACGCGACATCATGTCGACACTGCGTTTCAGACAACCCAACATGTTCTCCCGCAGCTTTTCGCGCGAAAACCTCTCCTACATCGTGCGTTACGGCGACCACAAAGACGGCCTGCTGCTGAAAATACTGAAATCGACACGCGGCTGCTCGATTGTCTATGTGCGCTCGCGACGCCGCACCCGCGAGATTGCCGAAATGCTGTGCCGCGAAGGGATAAGCGCCGACTTTTACCACGCCGGACTCCTTCCCGAGGAGAAGGATGAGAAACAGAACCGATGGAAACGCGACGAGGTGCGCGTCATGGTCGCAACCAATGCCTTCGGTATGGGTATCGACAAACCCGACGTGCGCGTGGTCGCCCACTACGACCTCCCCTCCTCGCTTGAGGAATATTATCAGGAGGCGGGCCGCGCGGGCCGCGACGGCAAGCCGGCATTTGCCGTCATCATCGCGTCGCGCTATGACAAGAGCGTCCTGACGCGCCGCGTCGCCGAGGCGTTCCCCGACAAGGAATATATCGCGCGGGTCTACGAGCTTGTCGGCAACTTCCTCAATGTCGCCGTCGGGAGCGGATATAACGTCGTCTATGAGTTTAATTTCAACCTGTTCTGCAGCACTTTTGACCTCAAGCCGCTGACCGCCCACAGCGCGTTGCAGATTCTCACCCGCGCCGGGTATCTGGAATTTGTCGAGGAAACCACGACGCGCTCCCGCGTGATGATCACGGTTGGGAAAGAGGAGCTTTACAACTTGCGGGTTGACGTGGACACCGACGAAGTGCTGCAACTGCTCCTGCGCACCTATACCGGCCTCTTTGCCGACTATGTGTATATTAACGAAGTCCTTATCGCACAGCGTCTTGTCATGTCGAGCGAAAAGGTCTACCAATCGTTGCTGCTGCTGTCGAGGATGCACATCATCAGCTACGTCCCCCGCAAAACCACCCCCTACATTGTCTATACCACCTCGCGCGAGCTGCCCAAGTATGTCATCCTGCCCCGCGAGGTCTACGAGGTGCAACGCGAGCGTCTTGAAAAGCGCATCGATGCCATGAAACGGTTCACGTTCTCGCCCGACGAGTGCCGCGTCAACACGATGTTGCGCTACTTTGGCGAAACTCCCGAGCATCCCTGCGGAAAATGCGACGTGTGCCGTCAGTCTCGCCCTGTCACGGCACGCCCCGCTGACGACACCCGCACCATGACCGAGTCAATCCTTTATCTTGCCTCCCAACCCGGCGGCCACACCGTCGACTACATCGCCGGGCAGCTCACCGTCCGCCCCGACCGCGTGCTCCCCGTCATCCGCTCCCTCATGGACGACGGCCGCCTCGTCCTCACCCCCTCGGGCAACCTGACTGTCCCGGGGTAATTCCTATTCATCCTTGCAGTGCGGCTCCCCGGTCGAGTATGACTCGGCCATGCGCCTGAGAATGTCGAGCATGTCGTCGCGCAGCCATGCGGGCGAGATGACCGCGAGCTTGTCGCGATGCCACAGCAGCTCCTGCTTGAAATCATAGGTGGGGCGCAGATACAGCTCATAGTCGGTCCAGCCGTCGTTTTCAGCCACCGCGCGTTGCGAGTGGTGCATCGGCACCTCGGCAAGATAGGCGTTCTGCGGCCAGAATGCGCGCACCACTATGCGCTCAGGCTCGCCCGAATGGATTACGCCGAAACAGTCATAATAATATTCCTCGGGAGAGACAGGCGGCATCGTCGCGGGGGGAGTGTTTTCAACCACCCTGACATCGGTCATGCGTTCAAGTGCAAAGGTGGTCAGAAAATCCTTGCCCTCACGTCGGGCAGTCACATACCACCGTTGCCTGAACAGGCGCAGGAACAGGGGCACGGCCCGGTACTTGCGGGTTTCCTGATAAAGCGAGCGATAGCTGAACTCCAGCATTGCGCATCGCTCGCGGGCCTTGATGACAGTATCGAGAATCCCGCTTCCCGCCGGAGGATTTTCAAGCATGATGAAGTCTCGGATGTCGACACGTCGGGCAAGTTCGCTGACGCGCATCGCGCTCAGTATCCAGTCAGCCACATTGTCCCCGGCCACGAGACGGTAACGGTTTGTCGACTTGTCACATTCGATGTCGACATTCAGCAATGACTCGGCATGCGCCCTGTAGCGCGAAAACGTCCGCGCCGTCAGAGGAACCCCCTCGTCATTGCTCGCGCTGTCAAGCCACTCGCGCTGAATCTCCTCCAGCGACATCTCCCGGTCAGCCAGCTTGTTGACAAGCCATAGACAAAACTTATATTGATGTATCATACTGCAAAATTAAGCATAGACTACGACAAAAGTTGTCGCAGCTGATGAAATTTTCGCCACTAAGACAGTTATTGGCGTAATCTCGCAGTAATTTTACGCCGTCCTAAGCAAGCAGTAAGCGCGTGTATGGAATCAGTGTTAAATAGTGGGCAAAATTTGGATTTTAATCAGATTAATTCATAAATTTGCACTATTGACATCGCTCGTCAGAGGATGAGACGTTGTCAGGTACATACATTGTTATACAATATTGTCGAAACTTATTCCGAAAGTCAAAGTCTGGTACACTTTTTTACTCGGGTAGAATAGGTTCGGCAAGTGCGTTGAGCACCTGTATATATACAGGCGTGAAACTGCTTGCTTTTATCTGTCACCCTGAGGTTTACCAGAGCCCGACTTTCGATGGATAAAACAATTCAGGCGGATTCACGTCTTTTTTATAACCTAAAATAAACTAAAAAATACAGGAAACAATGGCTGATGAAATACAGATGGCACAAGTCCTTAACGCGATAGATGACGTACAGGCTAAATCGGACCGTTTTATCGGAAATATCCGGAACTGTCTGTCTCAAGGTCACTCTTTGATGGCATCAGGGACAGCTATTATTAACGCATGGAAGGAGTTACAAATAGCAAGAGCCGAGCAGGACATTCGTTACAATCAGTTCATGGAACTCTCGCGCCGAAACCTTCAGAAATTTAAGGAATATCTACCTTATGCCGAGAAAAATCTCCAATCCCGCATTGACGGTATTGCCATGATAAGGGAGCAGCTGATGATGAGAAATCTCTCCTCGATGGAAGATGGCGAGTTGCACGCTCAGAATACTTTGTTGAAAATGCTTGAAATGGAACACCGTGCCTATTTTGCAGAGCTTGACCGCCTATTGGCTTTATAAACTTTTTATTATACCTCTATTATATAACATTTATGGATAAAGCATCCTACATTAAAAATAATTCCAAATGGAATAGTTCGCTCTCGACATCAGGTGGAGAGGAGACAACGACAGAAACAGCAGAGGCAGTCGTTGAAACCACGTCAGACAATCCGTGGGCAGATGTCGCGGTAGACATCAATAAGCAAGAGTGTGACGCTGTAGCGGTTCAATCGGCTGAGACTCCGGCATTTGACAGGAACCAATGGGGTTCGCTGACAGCAGAAATTGATGGTATCTGCAGCGATATATTCGCTGAAATGAATGAGATAGACAGTTCATTCGGGAAACTCGCCAATTATTTTCGCAAACAAGCTAACATAGTAGCAAACGGCCGGAAACCCGCCTATCTCAGTGACGATGAGACGGATGCTGCTGTACTCTATGAACTATGCGCTCTTGCTACAAGCGGAATAGGCAAACTGTTTCAAGCCGCAAATATGGAAATCAAGTTGCGGAATGAAATTTATCCTCATTTAAGAGAAGTTGCACGATTGAAACTTCCAGCTGTGGAGCGGCTGATGAATCAGTGCAAAAAAATGGACTCCGATGACTTAGATATTTTGTCTGAATATATTTCGGGAAATGTCACTGCTGATTATTTCAGGGGCGAAAAAAGAGAAAAGGAGCTTGTACGCATGCAACTTACGCTCGACAATTGGCGGTCAAGTCGTTTTCATCTTCGCTATCTTGAATATTGGCAAAAACAGTTGACTGACTGGTATAACGATGTCTTCTCGACAGGCTACAATATGCCTGATATGGAAGATGTCAATAGTGAGTTGTTGTTTGGCATCATCTATGGAAATGATTTAGCCGATGAGAATAAGTCGCTTGAGCAGAGCTGCAAGGATATTCGCAATGATCTTGAGGGTGTCTTGAGCGGTAAATTTACAACATTCCCGATGTATGTTGCGGTTTTAATATTTGACGACGGTTTGTTGGCTACCTATCAGGCTCATTGCTCCGAATATTACGCATTGAGTAAGATATATTACGCGAGCTCGGGTTGTGATGTCATGCAAAAAGAGTTTACTGCCAATAAAGCGGTTTGTGATAATTATAACTTGTGCCTAGCCGATACCGCACTTGAGGAGGAAAGCGACTCTCGTGCCGGGGTGATATTTATAAACGGAATTCTTTCGACCGCGATTCTGTCGATACCAATTTTTACGAAGTTGAGCGTATTTTGGTCGATTGTCTCGACTATCGCCATCGGCGTCATCATCTGGTGGCGATGTGCCGTGATATTTGACAAGATCCTGAAAAAGTATGAGTCAAAACAGGAAAAAATTCGAATATTTACCAATACTTGTGCCCGCCGTGTCGCGGGAGAATACCCGCAGCCCCGCAAAATAAGTGAAATTGTCGAAAAGAAAAATTCCGTGTGGATCGGTGCTTTGATTGGTGGTATTATTGGCTTATTCATCCCCATGGTCGGTGGACTTATTATTGGCGCGATAATCGGTGCATTCTTGGCAACATCAAGTGAGGAAGTTGATACCGTCTCTGATGGTTCCGATTGGGAAACGATAGAGACAGGGACTGGTCTTTGGGCAAAAGTAATCTGTGTTATTCTTGTCCTGTGTATGGGATTTGAGATATACAAGTTGTTTATTCAGTAACTGATATAGACCATCTGCAATGGGCCGCAGGAGACGGATATCCTTCTCCTGTGGCCCATCGCATGTTTGCCCCCGCGATTTTATATCTGTAAAACTTCCCTGCGGTTTTCCGCGTCCTTCATCAAAATTTTGCTACCTTTGCGGAATTACTTGAAAACAGATGAAGTGTTATATATCCAAGAATTACCGTAAAATCGGCGGCGGGGGCGATAAGGCGAAAACCGATGTCGAGGCTATATTGCAGTCGATGGGATACCGGAACATCGGGTTGCGCCAGCGTCGGGTCGGCAGTGCGGTCGGAGCCTACTTTATAACCCTCGCGAGTGTGTTGAAAGGGGTCATGTCGCTGAAAAAAGGTGACATCCTCCTCGTGCAGTACCCGCTTAAAAAGTACTATGACTTTGTGGTCAGCCGTGCCAAGGCCCGCGGAGCCAAGGTCATAACCCTCATTCACGACCTCGGCAGTTTCCGGCGCAAGAAACTGACTGTCGAGTGGGAGGTCGAGCGGCTAAACCGCAGCACGGCCATAGTTATTCACACTCCTGCCATGCGCCGGTGGCTCGTTGACAACGGTGTGACTGTGCCGATAATCGAGGCCGGTCTGTGGGACTACCTGTCTGATTCGGTCCCGGCTGTTCAGAATCTCGCCTCCGGCGGCCGTTACCGCCTGATGTTTGCCGGAAATGCTTCGCCGGTTCACAATGACTGGATTTATCAGCTCGGCGAGGCCGCCCCGTCGCTTGACTTGGTCATCTATGGCGGCGGTATCGACAAGTCAAGGCTGACCCCCGGCATTCACGCGATGGGATATGTCGATTCCGACACCTTGATTGCCACCGCGCAGGGCGATTTCGGCGTTGTGTGGTACGGTTCCTCGCTCGACGAGGGAGCGGGCGCGCTCGGCGAATATCTGAAATATAACGCGCCCCACAAGACATCCCTCTACCTCCGCACGGGTCTGCCGGTCATCATCTGGGATCAGGCCGCCCTTGCCGGGATTGTAAAGGAATATAATGCGGGGATATGCGTATCATCATTGCGCGACCTCCCTGAGGTCCTGTCACGGCTCTCCCCCGGGGATTACGCCGTGATGAAGGCCAATGCCATGTCATTGGCCTCAAAACTGGCTAAAGGCAGTTTCATCGCCGATGCCGTTTCCCGCGCCGAAAAAGCAGTGGATTAACCCTCTTTAACACAGTGTTGCATGATTCATGCCCTCGTGTTACCTACCTTTGAAACCTGAAAAGAACTGACTCCGTGTCTCGTATAGATTGCTCAAGTTGAGGTAAATTTAAAAATTATGTCCAAGAACCTTCTGAACCGATACATCTGGCTGATTGACACAATCAAGCGTCACGGGGCGATTACCCGCGAGAGGCTCAACCGCCTGTGGGTGCAGTCGCCCATCAGCGACGGCGAGCCGATGCCGCGCCGCACATTCTACAATTATCGCAACGCTATCGAGGAGCTTTTTAAAATCAATATCGAGTGCAACCCCTCGACATTTGAGTATTATATCGACTCGGAGAGTGACAGCTACAGCGAGAGTGTCACCGACTGGCTGCTCAACTCGGCCGCAATGAGCAACGTCCTGTCGAGCGTAGGGGAGGTTTCTGACCGCATTTTCCTCGAAGATGTTCCTTCGGCACGAATGCACCTCAGTGCCGTCATCGGGGCATTGAAGGAATATCATCCTGTCTCGTTCACCTATCACCCCTATACCCGCGTCAACCCGTCGCCCGGCGTGACGGTCGAGCCTTATTTCCTTAAAATCTTCCGTCAGCGGTGGTATGTCACGGGACGCAATGTCAGGGAGGACAAGATAAAGACCTACGCCCTTGACCGCATGACCGACGTGAATGTGCTTGACACCGTGACATTTGCCATTCCCGATGACTTTGACAGCGACGCGTTTGTGCGCGACGCATTCGGCATCGTCTTCTCCCACGGCGACACCAAGGAGGTGGCCCTGAAGGTAGATTCCCGTCAGGCCAAATACCTCCGCGCCCTACCGCTCCACCATTCCCAGCAGGAGATGGTCCATGATTCCTACTCGGTGTTTCACTACCGCCTGCGCCTGACCCCCGACTTCGTTCAGGAGATATTGTCGCTCGGGCCGCGCGTGATGGTCATGTCTCCTCCCGAGTTGCGCGCTATGGTAGTATCCTCGCTCAAGGAGACAATCGCCCTCTACGAGCCGCTAAAATGACCCTCCCATAGCGTTTGGGACGAAAATATGTCATCCGCCGTCACGCGAATGTCGTTTTTTTTGTGTAAGTTTGCACTATAAAGTCAACACAAAAACAGATAAGTAGATGTTCAGATTAAATGCATATCAAAAGCGCGGTCATTTCGGAGGCGTTTTGGACGCGGAGCGAAGGAGCATAGCGAGCTATGCGACTGAACGACAAGGTCAAAACGACCCGAAAGGACAAGCTGTTGATATGCAAGATTCCACTCCGCATCTACTGTAGACATATTATCGTTTTAATTTGAACATCTACTTAGCATGGATATTAAAGAGTCAATGCGTCAGATTGTCGAGGCCGAAAGTCGTGCGATACTGAACATTCCCTATTCCGAAGCCTATGACAAGGCCGTCGGACTCATTGTCGAGCAAGTACACCGCCGTGGAGGCAAACTCGTCACGTCGGGCATGGGCAAGGCCGGACAGATTGCGATGAATATCGCCACAACCTTCTCGTCGACCGGCATCCCGGCTGTAAACCTGCATCCGAGCGAGGCCCAGCATGGTGATTTGGGTGTCCTGCAACCCGATGATGTCATGCTCCTTATCTCCAATTCGGGCAAGACACGCGAAATCCTCGACTTGGTGACGCTCACCAAGAATCTTTATCCTCAAATTCCCCTCATAGTCATTACCGGTAACGCCGACAGCGAGCTGGCACGGATTACCGACGTAACCTTGTGGACCGGCGGCGCGCCCGAGGTGTGCCCCCTCGGCCTGACACCCACCACCTCGACGACAATGATGACCGTAATCGGTGACATTCTGGTTGTCAACGTGATGACTGCGACCGGTTTCAGCGTGGCCGACTATGCCAAGCGGCATCACGGAGGCTATCTGGGCCACAAGTCGCGCAACGAATTGTAAACGGCTGGCACACAGGCTATGGGAAAGATTATATTTATAGGCGAATTGCCGCTGAACCTCATCTTCGGTCATGACGGCGGCGTGACAGTCAGGCCGTGTGACCGCATCGGCCGGGCAGCTGCCGCGCTCGCCGCAGCAGGCCACAGCGTTGTCATGGTCGGCGAGGCCGCAGCCGACCCTGTCGGCGACCTCATTGTCGGTTTTCTCGCCTCGGCCGGTGTGGATGTCAGGTCAGTCGACCGTTTCACCGAGGGACGGTCGCCGCAGCGCGACATCTTCGAGCAACCCGACGGGACGGTCCGCTTGGTCGGTTATGGACGTGAGCCCGACGTGGAGTTTGACACCGTTTGGCCCCGCATCGAGCCTGACGATGTCGTTGTCTTCGGCTCCTATTTCTCACTGAACGACCGTGTGCGCCCGCGCCTGCTCGACCTCCTTGAACACGCCCGCGCCCGCAAGGCCACCGTGGTCTATCTTCCCTATTTCGAGACATTTCAGGTGCCCCGCGTAACCCGTGTCATGCCCTCGGTGCTTGACAACATGGAACTTGCCGATGTGATTGTCACCACGACCGACGATCTGCAGCTGATTTTCGGCAATCGCGATGCCGCCGATAACTACCGGCTCCACATCGAGTTTTATACTCCCCGGTTTTATAACATTGACACAGCCTCGGCCACGGTTGAAAAATTTCCTGAACGCGAAAAAATCACCGTCGGCACTCCCGGCCCCGGGGGCGTGGTCGATGCCATGAAATCAATATTGTCAACCCTTTCCCGCCCATGAAGCCTACATCACTCGAATCGGTTTTCCTGTCGGTTACAACCGATGTCGCCCCGCTGAGGGCCATTTTCCGCCGTTCACGCGCGATGGCACAGGTGCGCCATGCTATCGGCGAGGCCGATTTCAACACTGCATATGATTTTTTCCGGCGCACGGCTGTCGAGATGGTCGAGCGTGGCGAGACAGCCCGGGCCATAAGGTCGATTGTCGATATTGACGCGCTCATCATGCGCGCCGGTGACGAGAGCGGACATCTGCTCAACATCCATGCCGCGCTGATGCAGATTCTGACTGCCCTCTATATCGAGAGCGGCGAGATGGACTTGGCGACATCGACAGCGGCCTCTACGCTCAATCTTCTCTCTCAGGAGCCGCGCCGCAAGGACGAGCCTTTTCTTGAAATTCTTGCCGCGCTGCTCTATGACATCGCCTATATACATGCCGGGGGAAACGAGTTCAAGCAGGCTGAGCGCGAGCTTGAAAAGTCGCTCAAAATTTTTGAACGCCTCGCCAAGACCAATCCGCAGCGCTATGGCAGCGCCCACATCATGGCCCTGAACGCCTCGACCTCGGTCTACCGTTCCCGTGTGAAACAAGCCGAGCTGCTGGCCCATTATCAAGCCGCAACGTCGACCTACCTGCAGATGGTCAACGAGGGTATCGGCGATGCCACCTCGCGCCTGATCGAGTCGCTGCTGACCGAAGGTCGCACTCTCGCCGACATGGGCCGTCACCGCGAGGCCGTGCAATATTTCTCGCGGGCGTTGAAATATTCCACAAAACTGTCACCCGATTTCACCCGCGAGCAGCTCGTGATGTCGATTGACCTCGGCGAGTCGATGTTGCAGATTCCGGCCATGCGTGACAAGGGTGTCCACTTGCTCAACACGATGCTCCACAAGGCCACAAAGATTAACGCCGGAGAGGAACACCGCCGCATCGTCGACATTCTCGTCAATGCCAAAAGCCGCTCGCTCGACATCCTCAGCCTGTGGCACAAAGTTTTCCCAAGATAAAATATAAAGTGAAAGGTGAAAAGTGAAGATAATAGTTCTTTCATCCTGTTTCCTCCCCGTTATTCACTGTTCACCATTCATCTTACCCCTTCACTGTACACTATAAAAAAAAATATGTCTCAATCAGTCCCTACTACTCCGCTGCCGCAGCTTGACGAAGTCAAGATTGCGATTGTAACCGCCGAATGGAACGGCCACATAACCCGTAAACTGCGCGACAGCGCGGTTAAATGTCTGACCGACTACGGCATGAGCCGTGACGACATCGCCCTTTTTGATGTCCCCGGTGCCGTCGAACTGACTTTTGCCGCCTCTAAACTCATTGAAACCGAGTCGTTTGACGCTGTGATTGTATTCGGCTGCGTCGTGCGCGGCGGCACGCCCCATTTTGACTATGTGTGCCAGAGTGTTACACAGGGCATCACCCATCTCAACGCCGAGTGTGACATCCCGGTTATATTCGGCGTGCTGACCGTCGACACCGAGCAGGATGCGATAGACCGCGTGGGAGGCCCGATGGGCGACAAGGGTGCCGAGGCTGCCGAGACTGCCATAAAGATGGTTGCTTTCAACCGCATGACCGAGGTGTGACCCCGGCGGCATCCTCTCTCCGTTATGGAACGCCTGATGCAATATGTGTGGCAGCACCGGTTGCTGCTGCACACTGACATGGTCACTGTCGACGGTCGCAAGGTCGCTATCCTTGACCCCGGACAGTTGAACACCGGGTCGGGACCTGACTTTTTCAACGCCAAGGTCTCGATCGGGGGTGACCTGTGGGCCGGGGATGTCGAAATCCATGTCAGGGCAAGCGACTGGCACCGTCACGGCCATGACGGCGACCGAGCCTACGACTCGGTGATTCTTCACGTCGTCGACCGCGACGACACCGAGGTCAGGCGTCACGACGGGCAGATTATCCCGCAGATGGTCATGAAATGCGCCCCCGAGTTCCATTCCCGCTATCACGACCTCGTTGACCGTGCCGACATCGACCTGCCGTGTGCGGCTGAACTTGCCGCAATCCACCCGCTCTATCTGACCGACTGGATAACCGCCCTTGCCTATGAGCGCGTCTATGAGAAGGTCGACCGTGTCAACGCGATTCTTGAATCCACCGTCGGCGACTGGGAACAGACATGCTACGTCACTCTCGCCCGCGCCCTCGGGTTCGGGATAAACGGCGAGCCGATGCAGCGTCTCGCAACAGCCGTCCCGCTGCACTTCCTGCGCAAGCACAGCGACTCGCTGCTATCGCTTGAGTCCCTGCTGTTCGGTCAGGGGCAGCTGCTTGACACCGCGCCCGCGTCTGACCCTTATGTCGCGAGGCTCGTTCAGGAACACAAGTTTTATGCCCACAAGTTCGGACTGCGCCCCCTTCAGCCGCTCGGATGGAAGATGGGGCGCATGCGTCCCGGAAATTTCCCCCACCGCCGCGTGGCGATGCTTGCCGCCGTGGTCGCGGGCGGATTCCGTCTGCTGAACCGCATCGTAGGCCTGACTGACACTGACGAGGCTGTCAGGATGTTCTCGGCAGCCCCCTCGGGTTACTGGGAACGGCATTACACATTCGGGGCCGAGGCCCCCGGAACCCTTGGCGGCCTCAGCCGCGGGTCGGCCGAGTCTCTCGTCATCAATGTGGTCGTGCCGCTGATGGTTGCCTACGGTCATTCGCGCGGCGACGAAGAGCTCGTTCAGCGGGCCATGTCGATGCTTCAGGACTTGCCGGCAGAGCGCAATGCGATTATCTCAATGTTTGAGCGTGCCGGATTGAAGGCCCGTGATGCCTTTGCCTCGCAGGCACTTATTCAGTTGCGCCGCAGCTATTGCGAGACGCGCAAGTGTCTTTACTGCCGTCTCGGCCATCGGATGCTTGCGGCCCGCGCCCGGCGCGATTGACCCGCGATTGTCGGGGAAAGATGTGGATTGGTAGAGAGGATTTGTGAATTATCACGCCAAGTGCTAACTTCGACTCTCCTAAGTGTATATAGTTATGAGTGATATCGGTCATAAAAAGCGGGTCAACACGTTTCTGACCCATCTGCTGTTCATATGCATCCTGTTTATTCTTCCCGAGGTGTTGTCGACACTCGCATCGCCGTGGCGGGGAATGAGTCCGTGGATGTATATAAAGGGATTGATATTTATCGCTGTTTTCTATATCAACTATTATTTTATTATCGAGCGGTCGCTGACGAGCCGCCGGTCAGTCTGGAAATTTGTCATCTATAATCTCATCCTGACGGCTGTCGTGTTGACAGTGACCTATATTGGCTGGCGCATGGTCAGCAACGGTTTCCACCCCCGCCACCGCAAAGGCCCCGACCCCACCGAGTGGCAGATTCTTGCCCGGGCCGCGTCATTGCTTCTGAGGGACTTCGTGATGCTCATTCTGACGATAGGGCTGAGCGTGGCACTGCGCATGGGTGACCGGTGGCTCAATCTTGAGCGCCGCAGCCGCGAGCTTGTGGCCTCCCATCGCGAGGAGGAACTGAAAAACCTCAAAAGCCAGCTCAACCCCCATTTCCTGTTCAACACCCTCAACAGCATCTACGCCCTCATCGCCATCTCTCCCGCCAAGGCACAGAACGCCGTTCACGAGCTAAGCCGCCTGTTGCGCTACGTCCTTTACGAGAGTCCCGGGGCGGTGACGGTCAAGCAGGAACTGGAATTTGTCGACAATTATGTGAAACTGATGCGGTTGCGGCTTAATCCCGGATTGAAAATGAACGTGACCCTTGATGCAGGGCCTTGTGCCGACAGCCTGATTGCCCCGTTGCTGTTTATCACGGTGATTGAGAACGTGTTCAAGCACGGCAACACCGGCAATCCCGCCGATACCATCGACATCAAGATAACCGCCGCCGAGGGGCGCATAACCTGTGTGACATCCAATTCAGTCGCGCCCGATACCGCGTCACAGCCGGGCAAGCAGGGGATAGGCGAGCAGAATCTGCGCCGCCGCCTCGCTCTGATTTACGGCAACGACGCGTCATTTGCCTCCGGCCTTGACGGCAACCGTTACAATACTGAATTAACAATTAACTTAAATCACATTCTCCCCGCATGACAACTACACTACGCAGCTGCGTCATTGATGACGAGCCCCTTGCATCGGGCCTGATTGCCTCCTATATTGAAAAAACTCCGTTCATGACCCTCGTCGGCGAGTTTTCTTCCCCGCGCGACGCTATCCAGCTGATACTCGACGGCGGTGCCGACGTGGTGTTTCTCGACATTCAGATGCCGCAGCTCAACGGCATCGAGTTTGCCCGCATCATCCCTCCGTCGACCCGCATCGTCTTCACGACCGCCTTTGACAACTACGCTGTCGAGGGGTTCCGCGTCAACGCCCTCGACTACCTGCTGAAACCGGTCAGCTATGAGGAATTCCTTGCTGCCGCCAACCGCGCCCTGCAATGGGTCGAAATGGCCCGCAGCGGTTCCGCGGCCAATAGCGGCAGCTCGTCAAGCAATGACTACATTATAGTCAAGAGCGAGTATAAGCTCGTGCAGATTCCTGTCAACGACATCCTTTATATCGAGGGGCTGAAAGATTATGTCAAGATCTACACTACCGACAACGACCGCTGCATCATGACCCTGATGAGCATGAAAACCCTTGAGCGCAGTCTCCCCGCCGACCGTTTCATGCGCGTTCACCGCTCGTTTATAGTCAACACCGGCAAGATAAAAGTCATCGAGCGCAACCGCATCGTCTTCGGCAAGACCTATATCCCCGTCTCCGAGTCCTACAAGCAGGCTTTCTCTGACTACGTCACCGCCCGCTCCATCCTCCCCCGCCTCGACGACAACACTGATTGAAGTTATAGGTCAGAGTTATGAGTTACGAGGTTTAGGTCAGAGTTATATTAAGTCAGAAGTCAGAGTTATGAGTGATGAAGTAAAGGGTTGCCCCGGCATATACTTCATAACTCATAACTCTGACTTCTGACTTAATATTTCTTATTCTTTGATTCCGTAGGCGAGGTCGCCGGCGTCGCCGAGACCCGGGACGATGTAGGAGTGGGCGTTGATTTCGTTGTCAATCGCGCCGACCCATACGGTGGTTTTGTTTTCGGGGAAAGTGGACTTGATGTAGTCGATGGCCACTTGCGAGGCGATGACCGATGCGACGTGGATGTGGGCCGGTTCCCCCTTGGTCAGGAGCGCGCGGTAGCTCAGTTCCATAGACGCGCCGGTCGCAAGCATCGGGTCGGCGATAATGAGAGTCTTTCCGTCGAGCCGCGGCGAGGCGATGTATTCGATGAACACGTCAAAGTTTTCTTTTTCCTTATACTTGCGGTAGGCCGATACAAATGCGTTTTCGGCATGGTCGAAATAGTCGAGAAATCCTTTGTGGAAAGGTATTCCGGCGCGGAAAATTGTGGCAAGCACTACTTTCTCGTCAAGAACGTGGCAGCCGGCGGTTTCGAGGGGGGTTATGATGTCATCAACGCGGTAGGTCATGCGCTTGGATATTTCATAGGCCATGATTTCACCGATGCGTTCAAGGTTGCGGCGGAAACGGAGCATGTCTTTCTGCACGTTTATGTCACGCAACTCGCTCATATACTGGCTGACGAGAGAGGGGGTGCTGTCAAAATTTATTATTTCCATGTGGGAAGTTATTTAGCGTTTAGTTTTTTCTTGACATACCCGATGACGATGTCGGCGATATCGTCCATCGGGAGTGTCGACGAGTCGATTGTCAGATGATAGGTCGCCGCGTCGCCCCAAGTCTTGTCGGTGTAAAAGTTGTAATACTCGGCACGCAGACGGTTGGTTTTCTCGGCGAGGGCGCGGGCCTTGTCGCGGTCGGGAGAGTCGCTGCGGCGCGTAATGCGGTCGACACATTTATCGACAGGGGCGTGGACAAAGATGTTGATGCAGCGGGGATGGTGGCGCAGGATATAGTCGGCACTCCGCCCCACGACCACGAATGATTTTTTCTCGATTGTCGACAGCAGGAAGTCGCTCAATGCTTTGTAGAGGCCGTCGTCACTGATCGATGACGCTCCGGTGTAATAGGCCATCGGCGAAAATCCCATCGAGAACGAGAAAAGACCGTTGAGAAATGTGGGGAAACGCTCGTCTTTCTTTTCAAAGAACTCGGGGTTGACACCGGCCAGTTTGGCCGATTCCACGAGCAGTTCCTTGTCATAGTAGTCGATGCCTAACCGCTCGGCAAGTTTCTTGCCGAGTTCGCGGCCTCCGCTGCCAAACTGCCGTCCTATCGTGATGGCAAACGGTGCGATGTCTTTAGTGTCGTTGTTTTCAGCCATTATTTGCGTTCCTTGATGAGGAAGATTTCAGTGGGGAAGTGGTCGGAATAGCCGTTGAGGAACACGCCGCCCGAATAGGTGCGGAGCGGGTAACCCTGACGGTTGCCGGTATCGCCTTTGAGGAAGTCGAAGTTGTTGACCTGACATTTCCAGTAACGCAGTCCGTCGGTATTCTGTTCAAGGAGTGTCCCCGAAACAATAATCTGGTCAAAGAGATTCCACTGTCCCTTGTAGGCGAGAGTGCCGATGCCCTTGTCGAGCATCTTCCACCACGGGTTGAAGAATCCGTGGTGAGAAACCTTCTTCAGGTCTTTCATCGCACCGAGAGCCACGGCACACGACTTGTCCTGCGGGTCGTCGTTAAGGTCGCCCATGATGATGACCCCTTGGTTGGGACGGATGGCCCAGAGCGAGTCGGCGATATGCTTGCTGAGGCTTGCGGCTGCCTCGCGCAGATAGCTTGACTGTTCCTGACCGCCCAGTCGCGACGGCCAGTGGTTGACGATGACGCTCAGGGTGTCTCCGCCGAGGATGCCGGTGACACACATCTGGTCGCGGGTGCGGAAGTTGGGGTTGTCAGGGATGACAAGAGTGTGGTTGGTCACGTCAAGAACCTTGAACATGCGAGGGTTATAGAGGAGTCCCACGTCCACGCCGCGGCGGTCGGGCGAGTCATGGTGAACAACCTGAAGCATCCATTTCTTGATGGGTTCGGCCTTTACGAGGTCTTCAAGCACGCTGCGGTTCTCGATTTCCGACACGCCGAGGATGGCCGGACCCATAGGGGTGGTCTGAGTGGTCATCTGCGAGATGCAGTAGGCAAGGTTGTTGATTTTGCTCCAGTATTTTTCCCCGTTCCACTGGCGCGAGCCTTGCGGGGAAAATTCGAGGTCATATTTTCCGTTGTTATTGATTGTGTCGAAGAGGTTTTCAAGGTTGTAGAACCCCACGCCGAAAACGAGGAATTGCTTGTTGTCATTTTTTTGGGCCGAAGCACCCATGACTACGAGAAGGGAAAGGATTGCTGTCAGAAAAAATTTCTTCATAAAACTATCAAGTTGTTCAGTTAGATTTAACGATATTGAAAAGTGACCGGGCCGTGGCCTTGTCACTTTATTGAGCCCGTAAATTTAGCAATTATTTTTTCAAAAAAGGCAATAGATGTTGTTAAACACATTTTTCAGCGTTTATTCTGACCCTACTGACTCTATCGCGCGGTAGTAGGCGGGGAGGGTCACGGCTTTTTTGATTGCCTTGGCGGTGCGGCGGTCAAGCGACGGGAGGATGTAGTCCCAGAACGGTTTCAGCTTGGCGAGAATCTGCGTCTCGCCCTGATAGGTCTGTTCACACTGCTCGGCCACGCGCGAGTGGAGGCGCATGAGCGCGTCAAGCCTCTCGTCGGGAGTCCATTCGCGTCCTTCGCGCCACTCGTCGACGAGCGAGGGGCGGGCAAGGAGGCCGCGCCCGGTCATGATGCCCGCGAGGGTGGGGAACTGCGAGGCCACGCGGTCGATGTCGGCCGGAGTGGCGATGTCACCGTTGTAGATGACCGGATGGGGAGTCCCGGCTGTCATTTCCCTGAAATCGTCAAGATACAGCTCGCCGCCATATTGCTGCGCGGCCACGCGGGGGTGGATTGTGACGTGGGCGAGAGGCATGGAGTTGATTACCGGCATGACCGCTTTCCACTCGTCGGGGGCCGTGATGCCGAGGCGCATCTTGACCGAGAATGTCACCTCGGGGTGCCCTTTCATGAGCTCGGCGATGCGCGCGAGCTCGTCGGGACGGCCGAGGAGTCCGGCCCCGCGCCCCTTGCGCACTTGCGGCGGGAAGGGGCAGCCGAGGTTCATGTCTATTTCGCGGTAATCGGTGGTTTCCGTTATTGCCGTGACAAGTTTCTCCCACTCGTCGGCGTCGCGGAACATTATCTGCGGCACGAGGCGGTGGTTGGCGTTGAGCGGCGACGCGAGCTGGCGCATGTCGCGGCCGCGCGGCTCGCCATGCTCGACGCGTATGAACGGGGTGTACCATCTATCGGGCCCGTCGCCATAGATTTCGGCATGGGCGTTGCGGTAAATCGCCTCAGTGTAACCTTGAAGCGGTGCTGCGTACAGGTGCATTGTCTTTTAACAGTTGGTTTTAAACCTTAAACCTAAACTACCTTCCGGTGACGATTTCCATTATTTTGAGGGGAATCTGAGTGTTGTCGTTGAGCCCGTTGAAACGTGACGCATCGACTCCCACCGCATAGACGGGAACCATGCCGCCGGTGTGGTGGGTGGCTGTCCATCCGATGCCGGTGAAACTGTCCATGATGCTGAATACCTTTACGACGAAATCGTTATAGCTTGCATACATGCTTTTCTGCTCGCCGCTTTCGTGACGCACGAAACAGCGGTCAAATATTTCTTTCAGTTCCTCGGTCTGCTGCTCGGTCACGGGGACACCTTTCCAGAATCCCATCTTCTCCTCAAGGACTTCGCGCATGTCGTCCCAAGTGAAGATGCGGCGCTGACGCTGAATGTTCTTGCAGAAGTCTGAGAAACGGTCTTTGGAGATGCGCTGGTAGTCAAGATATTTCAGATGCGCGTCGTAGGGGACGTGCTGGTTGCCGAGGGCCATGCCGCCGGTGTCATGGTCGGCGGTAATGACGATAAGGGTTTCGTCGGGGTGGGCGAGGTAGAAATCATAGGCGATGCTGATTGCGTCCTGAAAACTGATAATCTCCTTTATGACGCCGCCGCCGTCGTTGCTGTGGGAGGCGTGGTCGATGCTGCCGTCCTCAATCATCATGAAAAACTTGTCGGGCGACTTCTTTTCGAGGTGGTCGAGACATGCCTGAGTCATGGCGGGGAGTGTCACGATTCCCGGAACCGAGTCGATGGCATAGCCGAGGTCGTTGACAAGGAGCGAGTCAGTGTTGAGCATCAGCACGCGGTCGGTCTTGACCGATGACAGGGCCTCGGTGCCGCGTACGATTGTCATTCCGGATTTTTCGATTATTTCGGCAAGTCCGGTCGGATTGCCGTCACGGTCACGGAGTCCGCGCAGATTGGACCCGCCGAGGAAGCTGACGCTTGAATTGGCGGCATCGCGGCCGATTTCGTAGTACATCGAGCGGTTGGGGACGTGGGCGAAGAACGCGCCGGGGGTGGCGTCGTCGGGCGCGCCGGTGGTGATGATTCCGATACCGTAGCCGAGCTTGTCAAGGCTGACTGCTATAGATGACACGGCAACGGTGTCGGGGTTCATGCCGATCATGCCGTTTTTTGTCTTGTGGCCGGTCGCGAGGGCGGTGCCTGCGGCAGCCGAGTCGGTGACAGGCGATGATGCCGAGAATGTAGTGGCTGCCGACGCTACGGGGAACTGCATCATCAGCAGTCGCTCGTTGTTTCCGCGCACGGTGCGGTTATAGCATTCGGCGCTCATGACGTGTCCCATACCCATTCCGTCGCCGATAAAGTAGAAAATATATCGCGGAGCGTCAGCCGCGCTCATGGTGGCTGCTGACGCGCAGGCCAGTGCCGACAGTAGAATTGATTTTATCTTCATAATCGTTATGTCTATAATGCATGATTAATAATGCATAATGCAAAGATAACGATTTTTTTTAATTGAGAATTGAGAATCGAGAATTGAAAACTCGCCATTGTCAATTTTCCATTCTCAATTCCTTATTGAGCGCGAGAAGGGGGTCAAGGAAACGGCGGTCGTTGCACAGTCGGGGTACTTTGCGCTGTCCGCCGAGCTTGCCTGTCGTTGACAGCCAGCGGTCAAAAACGCCGCGTCGACCCACGTCGACAGTGAGCTGGTCGAGGAATATTCCACCCGAGCGTTTTGCCTGATAGTCGCTGTTGACATCCTGAAGGGCCGAGTCGAGCCGGCGGGCAAATTCGGCGATGTCGACGGGGTGCCGGGTGAACTCGATGAGCCATTCATGGCGGCCCCGGGAGCGGTCGCCTGCATAGACCGGCGCGGCGGTATAGTTGACCACGTCGCAGTTCAACTCCTTCTCGACCCGGGCGATGGCCGCGTCGGCGTTATAGACCATCAGTTCCTCGCCGAAAGCGTTGATGTAGTGCTTGGTGCGTCCGGCAATCGTGATTTTCAGCGGGTCGGCACGGTTGATTCGGACAGTGTCGCCCAGCCTGTAACGCCACAGGCCGTTGCATGAGGTGATGACCATCTCATAGACGCGTCCCTCCTCGACTTTCCACGCAGGGACGACTGTCGGGCGGTCGCTGTCGGCATCCTCTACGGGGATGAACTCGTAGAAGGTGCCCGAGTCGAGCAGCAACAGCATCGAGCGGTCGTCAATCTCGTTCTGAAGTGCGAAAAATCCTTCCGAGGCGTTGTAGGTCTCGATATAGCGCATGCGCGACGGGTCGGTTATGTTGCGGTATTGTTCACGGTAGGGGTCAAACGATATGCCCCCGTGGAAAAACACTTCGAGATTGGGCCACACGTCGTGGATTGTAGTGGCTCCGGCGGTTTTGATGACCTCTTTCAGCACGGTCATGAACCACGACGGCACGCCTGATATGTTAGTGACATTCTCGTGTATCGAGGCGTTGACCAGCGCGGGAAGTTTCTGTTTCCAGTCGCTCATGAGCGCGACCTCCTTGGAGGGGATTCGGAACATGTTGGCCAGCGGGTTGATGTTCTCGATGAGGTTGGCCGACAGGTCGCCCACCTCCACGCCGGGAGGCAGGGTCAGTTCGTTGGCAAAGCTGCCGCCGAGGATGAACGCCTTTCCCGAGAAGATGCGGCTGTCGGGGTACAGATTGAGATAATGGGCCACGACATCGGTGCCGCCGCGGTAATGGGACCACCGGAACGACTCGGGGGTTACGGGGATATATTTGCTCTTGCCGTCACTTGTGCCGCTCGACTGGGCGAAATTTCTTGTCCATCCGGGCCACAGCACGTCGCGCTCGCCGTTGACCATGCGCATGATGTAGGGGCGCACTTTGTCGTAGGTCACAACTTCGGGGACGGCTTTTAAAAAGTCCTCATAGGTCGCTACGCGGTCAAGCCCGCGGGTCATACCCCAGCGAGTATCGCGTCCTCGCGATACAAGGCGTTGCAGCACTTGGGTCTGCGTCTCTCTGACATGGCCTTGCCATCGTGCTGCGTCTTTGACCCGACGCATTAACCACGGGCGGATAAGGGGGGTTATGCAGTTCATCTCTCTCTCGGTTATTTTGTCGCCTGACAGGCAACTCGTTCAACAACAAATTTACATACTTACAGACTAAATAACAAATAAAAGCAGTAAATAGTCGAGACCGACGAGAAAATTGCAGAGAAAAAATAAAAAATAACAGATTACAGGTGACTGCGGGCGGTAACTCGCCGCCGGGACAAGCCCATCTGTAATCTGTTATTTTTCAGCTGTTATTATTTATCAGCTGTTATTATTTATTTGTTATTTCTCCTCTGTCATCAGGCGGACTTCGTAGATGTCGGGGGTGGGTGACGGTGAGGCGGAGCGGACGGTGACGATGGCGGTGTCGGCGTTGATGGCGACGGGGAATTCGGCGACGGCGGGAGCACCGGGTGCGGCAGGAGAAATGGTGCCTACACAGGTGTCACCGACCCACACGGTTGCAGCGCGGTCTTGGGCCGGGAGATAGCTGACGCGGAGGATAGTGGGGTTTTTGCCCGACGTTTTCATGCGGTAGCTGAACCATCCGTCGGGGTTGGCGCGTCGCCAGTGGCGGTCGTGGTTGGTGCCCATGTCTGTCTTCTCCATCGTAATGAAATGGTCGCTTTCGGGTTGCTGCTCGCCACATGTCACCATGTCGGCGGTGCGGTCAAGGAGGGCCTGAGCCTCGGCCTGCTCACGGGCAATGCGGGCGAGACGTGCATCAAGCTCGGCCTCGGACAGCACAGGCCAGTAGACCATGTAGCGGCACTCGTTGAGCGAGGCGAAGGGGACGAGGGTCATGCCGTCGTATTTGGCGGGATATACATGCGAGAGCTTGAATGTCAGCGGTTGTCCTTCGACCGGGGTGACATAGGAAACGATGTCGGCGGCATCGCCCACAATCATAGGCATTTCCTGAAGGGGGAGGCGCGGGCCGTTGGCGGCATGGCCCATGCGGCTGTCATCGGCAAAAAGGCCCTCCTGTCCTTCGGTGCCGAGGCTTGCGGCAAGGACTACCGGGCCGTAGAGTATCGAGTAGTTGGCCGACTTGTCGGGGAGTTGCTCGACGCTGAGGTGCATGGGGAAGCGGGCGGTCACTTTGTCGCCCTTTTTCCACTTGCGCGACAGGGTCACATAGTCGCCCGACAGGTCTACTTTCTGCTCCTTGCCGTTAACAGTGACGGTAATGCCGTCGCGGGTCGTCCAGCCGGGGATGCGGATGTTGAGGGCAAATTTTTCGGCGCGTGCCGGAGTGACGACCAGTGTGGTGGCATCGGAGGCGGGAAAATCGGTGAGTTGCTCGATTGTGTTGCCTTTCCACGTCAGGGTCGAGGGGACAAAGAGGTCGACATAGATGTCGTTTCCTTTATGGGCATAGATATATTCGCCGTAGCGGGCCTGATTTTCCATGCCTGAGCCGACGCAGCACCAGAAGCTGGTCTGTGGCTGAGAGTAGACGCGATAATGACCCGAGCGCATGGGGGTGAAGTAGACATAGCCGCCCTGCTCGTGGTTTTGGGCCGAGAGGATGTGGTTGAACAGAGCCCGCTCGTTGAAGTCGAGATATTTCGGGTCGCCGCTCGACTCGTAGAGCATCTTGGTCAGTCGCAGCATGTTGTAGGTGTTGCATGTCTCGGGACCCTGCTCGCTTTCAAGCATGCTTGAGAAGTCGTCGGGGGAGTGGAAATGCTCGCGGACGCTGTTGCCGCCAATCGACACGGAGCGGTTGTTGACAACGTCGTTCCAGAAGTATTCCACGGCTCGTTCCCAGTCGGTATTGCCGTCGATGTCAGCGATGCGCTTGAACCCGATGACTTTGGGAATCTGCGTGTTGGCATGCATGCCTGTCAGCCGGTTTTCACCGTGGGAAAGGGGGTCGAGTAGCGCGCGGTGGGAAAACTGCCGTGCGAGTGTCATGTATTTCCCGTCGCCGGTTATCACGGCCACGTCGGCAAAAATTTCGTTCAGACCGCCGTGCTCGCTGCGCAACATGTCTTGAATCTGCTCGTCGGAGAGTCCCGAAACGATGCCGGTCATCCAGTCGGTCAGTCTGACGAGCATTTCGCGTGCTTCGGGTTTTCCGGCTTGAAGGTAAGCGTCCTTTAGTCCGGCATATATTTTGTGGATATTGTAGAGCGGCACCCACTTGCCGTTTATGTCAAAGCCTCCCGCGCGGAAATTTCCGGCAGCGAGGTCGGCCCAAAATGCTTTTCCGCCCGGTACGCCGCTGAGATAGCCGTCGGGCGAGGCATCCTGACATCGTTTCAGCTCGGAGAGCATGTAGTCGAGGCGTTGTCCTATTTCCTTGTTGCCGGTGGCGGCATACATGTAGGATAGGGCCGAGAGATAGTGTCCGCCTATGTGTCCGTCAAGGCCGGTGTTCTCCCAGTTGGTGTAGTTTTCGGCCTTCGGTGTCAGGCCGGCCTCTTTGAGATAGGGTGCGAGAAGGCGGTCGGCATCGAGGGCGAGGAGGTAGTCGATGCCGAGCTGCTGGGCGTGGGCCATAGGTCCCGATGTCAGTCTGACATCCTTGACGGGGAAGTATTCAAGTGTCTTGTGCTCATGAATCTCGGCTGAAAAACCGACTGCCGAAACCGATGCACATGCTAATGTGATGAAAAAAGGTCTGAAAAATTTCATGGTCGCAATAGTATAATGGTATTTTTTACACTTATTGCGCAAATATAAACATAATAATCGGAAAGTCAATGTTTTTTAGATGAACTTTTTCAGAACGAGGTCAAATCCAGTCAGTCTGGCGGTCGCGGACGGCGACTGATTCGCTCAGGAGGCGGATGAATTCCTGCATTGACCGCTTGCGGTAGGTGTTGCGGAGAGTGTGGACGCATCCGGCCATTTCGTTGTCGGGGATGTCGAGCGGGATTGCGACCACGCCGGTCTCGTTGTGTATTGTTGCCTCGGCAAGGATGGTGACGAGCATCGATTGCCTTATGAGTTTCAGCAGGATGTTGACTTCATTAAGCTCGATGCGCGGGGTCAGCCGGATGTAGGGGGCCACGGTTGCCTCGAAAGCGTTGCGGGCCTGAAGCCCGCGGGCGGGGAGGGCGAGGTCAAACCGTTTCAGGTCGTCGATGGTGACGCTCTTGCGTGATGCGAGAGGGTGGTGGGTGCCGACGATTACGGCAAGGTTGTTCTGGAACAGGATGTGAGACTCGACCCCTTCGACAGGGTGTGTGGGGCGGAATGCGAGGAGGAAGTCCACCTTTCGTTCACGCAGCATCTCCATCAGCTCGGCCATCGGTTTGTAGTAGATGTTGAGCTTGATGCGGGGGTATAGTTTCATGAATGTGATGAGGGTCTCGGTCAGAATGGGACTGAAGGAGTAGGTCACGCCGATGTTGAGCGTCCCGGTTGCGAGGCTGTTGAGGTCGTGGATGCGCTCGACACATTGCTCGGCATTTCGCAGGGTCTCGCGGGCGTAGGGGAGCAGTTCCTGTCCGGCCTCGGTCAGCCCGACGCTGTGGCTGGTGCGCACGAGCAGTTGCGAACCCATTTCCTGTTCGAGCTGCTTTACTTGCTGGGATAGGGTGCTCTGTGGGACGCAGAGAGTCTTGGCGGCCTCGGAGAAGTTGAGCGTTTCGGCGACTTTGACGAAGTATTTGAGCTGACGAAGTTCCATAATGTGACAAATATAGCGAAAAATCCTGTTATCTCGTTGCTTGGAAAGATACTTTTTTGAAGATGAAGATGGGAATGGTGGCGCCGATGACCATGCCTAAAAGAATAAATAGACATGTGAGGCCGTTTTGGGCGAAAAGATAGAAATAGTGGCTGAAAGAGGACTCGTCGTTGCCGAAAATGCACATCGCGAGACCGCCAAAGCTCTTGTAGGCGTAGATTCCGGGAATCATCGGGAGGAGAGCCGGAAATAGGCATGTCTCGGCGGGGGTGCGGGCGACAGGGGAGAGGAAGACTGCGAGGCTGCCGACAAAAAACGAGGCGAGGAAGGTGGCCAAGACGATGTTCATGCTGAAAAACTGCTCGTGCATCATGATGAAACGAGTCGAGTGACCGACGGCGGCGATAATCGCGCAGTAGAGGTAGGCTCGTCGCGGAGGGCGGCTGATAGCGGCAAAACCGATTGCTGCTATCGCTGCGAATAATGCATCCTGTAAAATCTGTAGTATCATGGGTTGTTAACGTTAGAACATTCCGACATGCATGAGTGACATCCCGGCACACAGGCCTGTGGAGAGGCAGGCGGTCAGGACGACCGCGTCGGCAAAGCGGCTGTAGGCGCAGATGTAGTGCCGGTAAAGCATGTCGCTGAACGAGTTGAGAAACGGTATGCCGGGCACGAGGTAAAGCACGCTTGTGCCGATGGCGATTTCGGGTGTGGCGCCGATAGAGAAAAGACTGTCGGTCGCGCCGAGAATCGAGGATACAAAGGAGCAGACGAGGAACACGACGCGCACGTCGGCACCGCGCCCGAGGAGGAGCTGCTTGAGGTAGTAGCCGGCGGCTGTGGCAATCGCTACGATTGCCATAGCCACTGCGTCGCCTCCAAAGAGACGGCAGAACGAGGCGTTGGCGAGGGTGACGAGCAACAGAACGAGCCAGCGGTTCTGGGTGTCGCTCGTGATAATCTGTTCAAATTGTCTCTCGGCCTCGGCAAACGAGATTTTCCGGTCGGCGACCTCCCAGCTCAGTCGGCTGAGCATTGTGTTGATGTTGAAACTGATAGCGGTGGCCTGAACCGACGAGATGGCGGTGGTCATGTCGTTGCGCCCCGGCTCGTAGACGGTGACATGGATGTGGCGCGGCATGACGGTCAGCTCGACCTCCTTGCCATAGGCATCGGCGATTCGTTTCATGTTTTTTTCAAGCCTTATGCATGTCGCGCCGCTTCCGAGGAGCCACGCTCCGTAGCGTGACAGAAACCTGCACAGTTCGCGGCTGCACAGGCCGCCTGTCGGGCTGACGGCTGTGTCAGAAATCTTCGTCATCATGCTCATCGACATTTCTGCGGTCGCCGGGTACATAAAATTCTTCATTCTCGCTGCCGATTTCGATAAAGCGGTGATGACCGCGGTTGTGAACGGCGGCAATGACGATATTGGTTATCATCACAATAATGAAAAAGGCCACTATACAGCTCCAAGTAATCAAAGGGGTATTCATTGTAATTCCTGTTATTTTAAATTCATGACAAAGTAACAAACTTCCCGCCCGAAAAATCGACATGATTGAGTGATTTTTTCGATAGCGGCTATTGGGAGCGGTAATGGCAGATGAAAAAAAAGCAACGGCACCGGGGATTTTCGCAAATCGCCCGGTGCCGTTGTCAAACAATAGCTTTTTTCAATAAAATAGATTGCTCTCAGGGCATCGGAGATGTGGATGCCCTGCTATGAGGCTTCACGTTATTCTGTTTTTCCGATGCAAAGTTACGGCTATTCAATTGACTGTGAAATACCCGGATGTGGGTATTTTTTACAGCTGATTTTTCAGAATGATGTTAAATCGGGAGCCATCGTAGCCGAAGTCGATGATGCCCATGCCGTAGAGGGCGACGACGATGTCCTCGCCGGTGGCGCGGGATATGCGGGCGGCGATGACGAAGTCGTCGAGCGTGGTTCCGTCGGCACACATTTCGAGGAGTTTCTGCTCGGGGGCGGTGAGGGAAAGTGTGCGTCCGCACGGGGTCGCGCTCTGCCGCCACGCCTTAACCATCAGTGGCGGTGCCGAGATGTTTTCATCCTTGACGCGGTAGTAGGCGCGCCGTGACCCGTCGGCTTCTTTCACGGTGACGGGGCGCACGGTGGAGCGTGGTATCTCGACGCGGAACACGATTGCCCCGCCTTCGCAGACAAAGGAGGTTACGGTGATTTCCTGTCGCGGCTCGCAGTACATTTCGGCAGCTTGCTCGATGACATAGATGTCTTCCTCGTTGCGCACGCCGGCAATCACGCCGTTGTCTTTTACGCCGATGAGGAGGCGGCCGCCGTCATTGTTGGCAAACGCCGAGATGCTGCGTGCGATTTTGCGGGCGTCACTGATTGCGAATTTGAAGTCCTGATGTTCGTGTTCCCCTTCCTCGATGAGTCGGGCGATGTAGTATTTCCCCTTGATGCCTTTCAGGTCTTTCATCGCGGCGAGTCAGAAATGCGGCTCAGGAGGGTGTGAAGGATGTCAAATGTCTGTCTCGGGGCATCTTCCCAGAAGTTTTCATACTGGCTGATGTTGTCGGCTCCCCCGGGAGTGTCGCTGATGACGCGCATGCAGTAAAACAGGACTCCCTTCAGGTGGCAGACTTGTGCAATGGCGGCCGATTCCATGTCGACGGCCTTGACATCGGGGTAGATGCTGCGGATGAACTCGACTTCGGAGGGCTTGGAGACGAAAAGGTCGCCCGAGGCTATGAGGCCGCGCTTGATGCGTGGATTCTCTGTATCGTCGAGGAGATGAAAGTTGACGGTATTGAAAAATTTGGGACATCCGGGCACTTGTCCCCATTCCTCGCCGAGACACCAGAAGTCGTGGTAGGCCACGCGGTCGGCGATTACCACGTCGAGGACTCCTGCGTCGGAGCCTGTGCCGCCGGCAACGCCCGTGTTGATGACGATTTCGGGCTCAAAGAGGTCAATGAGTGTCAGTGCGCCCATCGCGGCGTTGACTTTGCCGATGCCGCACTGCATGGCGATGACTTCGTTGCCGTTGACGGTACCGATGTGGAATGTCACGTCGTTTTTAACTGTTTCCTGACGGTTTTCAAGCAGTGGCAGCAGGAGTTTCAACTCCTTCTCCATTGCAACGATTATTCCTATTTTCATGACTGTTCAAAAGGGTGTTGAGGAGGTGGGTCATACATACAACAATAGCGGTGGGGAATCGGTTGTGTTCCTCACCGTTATCGGTGTATTTTAATCAAATAAAAGGAGGGGGATTATTCCTCAGTGGCGCGGAGATGCTGAACGTAGACCGCTTTCATCATTTTCTTGCGGTTGGTAACCGAGGGCTTTTCAAAAGCCTGACGGCTGCGGAGCTCGCGGACGATACCGGTTTTTTCAAATTTGCGCTTGAATTTCTTCAGTGCCTTTTCAATGGGTTCACCTTCTTTTACTTGTACGATGATCATGTTGTTTTCTTGATTATATTGTTTTTGTTGTTAATTGCGCCTGTAAGTAGCAGTCCTTTAGCGGCTAACATTGAAAACGCCGTTGTAAGTCGCGGTCGGACTGTCTTTTAGCGCGGCAAATTTACGAATTGTTTTTTGAATGGCAAAATTTTTAACAAATTTAGTCGAGATTTTCATTCCGGGCAGCATCTGCGACCTCGGGGTCTGTGTACCAGCGGGAGTACATCAGATAGTTGTGGGCGATTTTGCGGTTCAGTTCTCGCGATGTCTCGGGGTCGACCATTTTGATGAATTTGGCCGGTGCGCCTCCCCACAGTTCGTTGGGGCCGATTTTTGTGCGGGAAAGCACGACGGCTCCGGCGGCGACAAGCGCGCCTTCGCCCACTTCGGCATCGTCCATCACGACGGCGCCCATGCCGATGAGCGCGTAGTCATGGATTTTGGCACCGTGGATGGTGACGTTGTGTCCGATTGACACGTCGTCGCCGATTTCGATGGTCGATTTCTGATATAGAGTGTGAAGCACCGAGCCGTCCTGAATGTTGACTCGGTTGCCGATGCGTATTGAGTTGACATCGCCGCGCAGCACGGCGTTGAACCAGATGCTGCATTCGTCACCCATGATGACGTCGCCGACGACGGTGGCGTTGGGGGCAAGGAAACAGTCTTGTCCTATCTGCGGGGTAAACCCGCGAACCGGGAGTATAAGGGCCATTTTGTTGGTTTAGGGTTTGAGTTTATTTTGAGTTTAGGGTTTGGTTTTAAGGTTTAGTTGATAGCCTTTTCGCAAGTGTCATTTGTCTAAACCTTAACCCCAAACCTTAAACCGTTAATTTATAGGTGCGCAAGCCGAGCGGAGCCATGCGGCTTCGGCCGATGTGAGCAGCGGGGACAGCTCGCGGTAAACGGTTGCATGGTAGTTGTTGACCCACGCGATTTCATCGGCAGACATGATTGAAGTGTCGAAAAGCATGCGGTCAAACGGGCACAGTGTGACCGTGTCAAAGGCGTAGAAGCGACCAAATTCGGTCTCGGCTTTTTCGACGGTGACGATGAGGTTTTCGCAGCGGATTCCGTAACGGCCGGCGAGATATACTCCCGGCTCGTTGGAAGTCACCATTCCGGGGGTCAGCGGTGCCATCGTGTCGTTGAGGCGTATGCTTTGGGGGCCTTCGTGGCAGTTGAGGAAGTGGCCCACGCCGTGGCCTGTGCCGTGGAGGTAGCTTTTGCCCTCTTTCCAGAGCGGCATGCGGGCCATAGCGTCGAGCTGCGCGCCGCGGGTGCCTTCGGGGAAGACTGCGGTGGCGATGGCGATGTGGCCTTTCATGACAAGGGTGAAGTCGTGGCGCATGGCGGCTGTCGGGTTGCCTATCGCGATGGTGCGGGTGATGTCGGTAGTGCCGTCGAGGTAGTTGCCGCCCGAGTCGATGAGCAGCAGGTTGCCGGGGCGCACGGT
>CAMWRO010000002.1 GCA_947176615.1 uncultured Porphyromonadaceae bacterium | reverse complement strand
GGGTCCCGGTTTTTACCGCGACATATCCGCCATAACACAGGCGCTCGTGAAACTCGTTCATAACAATGTCATGAATCGCTTCATTGCGTGGCAAGCCGCATAAAGCCGGAGTCGGGCTCAATTCGCCCAGTACCTGCCCGACAGGGACATTGCCCTCTGCCTTAATGGGGGTAAAGAGATGAACAATATTGCCATATTTCATCTCGCCGAGGTCGTCAGCTTCGGCATCCATTCCGAGCGAGGCAAGAGTGTTGCCGATAAAATCGACAACCATTTCATGCTCCTCAAGATTCTTTTTGTCCCACGGGTCGGCCACAGCCACGCTGCGAGTCCCGGCAAGAGCCATTGTTGACAATTGTCCCGTAGCGGTATCATAGTCAATCAGCAACTCGGGCGACGCTCCTAACCACGCTCCTGTCTCAGGGGTGTAGCACAAAAAACGGAATGTCGCGGGAAAACGCGAAAAATAGTCGGCGACAACCTCGGCAACGGATCTCTCTGTAGCCACAGCGGTCATTTGCGACATCACGACTTTGCCTCCGCGCTTTTTTAACGTGTCTATAACCCGGTGCAAGGATGCCTTGTAATTCAGAACCGGAGTAGAACGAAATGCAGGGGCGACAGTGGGATGATATAGTTTTTCGTCGATTTTCTCAGCTATATCCCGAGCCTCGGCCAAGTCAATCATATCTGTGACTCCGGCAGTGTAGGACTCATCGTTCCCAAAAAAATTAATGGCGAAACCATTCCATGTCGGACGGTCGAGATGGGCCACACAACAAGCGTCGGCATCGGGCAACGAGGCTTCAAAATGAAATTCATCCTCATTGGGGAAAGCATAAAGAGCAAACGGCAGTCCGACATTGATGCACCCTTCGGCGACCGAAAACAAATCTGTCTTATTCTCCATCAACAATCCTCCTCAAACCGCCCCATGAGTTCAAACGGGGATGCCGAAGTTATTTTAACATTATAGAAACCACCGCGCTCAGGCTTAAACGCTGAAGGTTTTGAGATTAGAACCTCGGGGTCGACCTCAGGGGAGTCCCACTGAGTGCGGCCGACATAAAATTCACTCTCCTCACGGTCAATGATTACGGGGATTGTTTCCCCTACCTTCTGCTGCTGAATTTCGTCAGAAATCCGCTCCTGAAGTTCCATTAATCGGTCAAGGCGCGATTGCTTGATTTCGGCAGGTATATCGTCGGCAAAATTCTTTGCTCCGAATGTATCTTCCTCCTCACAATAGGCGAATGCCCCCATGCGTTCAAAACGCTGCTCCTTGACAAACGCCATAAGTTCCTCAAACGCCTCGTCATCCTCGCCGGGGAAACCGACCATAAGTGTGGTGCGTATATGCAATCCGGGAACACGGCGACGCATCTCGGCAAGCAGTTGGCGCGTTTCGTCTCCGGTTATGTGGCGGCGCATATTGGAAAGCACCCGGTCATTAACATGCTGCAAGGCGATGTCAAGATACTTGCACACATTGTCGCGACGCGCCATCACGTCAAGAAGATCCATCGGAAATCCTGCGGGATAGGCATAATGAAGGCGAATCCACTCTACCCCCTCGACATCGGCAATCCGGTCAACAAGCTCAGCTATGCTGACGTGACCGTATATATCCTGACCATATGCAGTCAGATCCTGTGCAATGACATTTAATTCTTTTACTCCACGGGCAACCAAAGACTTAACTTCGTCAATGATTTCTTCCATAGGCCGGGATTTATAACGCCCCGTTATCAACGGTATTGCACAGAAAGCGCAAAAACGGTTACAACCCTCGGCGATCTTCAGGTAAGCATGATGACGCGGAGTGGTGATAATTCGGTCATAGGGGACGGTGGCAGGCGACTTCCGTGCAAGATCCGTAACAAGCGCAGGCCAGTCAGTCTTGCCATACCACTTGTCTACTTCAGGAATTTCAGCCGGAAGGTCGTCGGCATAGCGTTGGGAAAGACACCCCATCACATAAAGCTCCGAAATTTCACCTTCTGTTTTGGCGGTCGCCCATTTCAGAATCTCGTTTATCGATTCCTCCTTGGCGTCACCGATAAAGCCGCAGGTATTCACTACCACGATATCGCCGCGATTGACAGCGTCGTCCTCATGAACGACATCCATCCCTACGCCGGCAAGCATAGCCATCAGACGCTCTGAATCGACAAGATTCTTGGAGCATCCGAGGGAAATTATATTGACTTTTTTCTTTTTCAAAATCTTTTCAATCCTTGTTCTCACCGAAAAGCGACTCTACAAAGTCACGTTTATGGAACACTTGGAGGTCTTCGATACCCTCTCCCAACCCGATATATTTCACGGGGATATTAAACTGGTCGCTGATGCCGATTACCACGCCACCCTTGGCCGTGCCGTCGAGCTTGGTGATGGCAAGTTCGTTGACCGATGTCGCGGCGACAAACTGCCGGGCCTGCTCAAATGCATTTTGCCCGGTCGAGCCGTCGAGAACAAGAAGAACCTCGTGGGGCGCATCGGGAACGAGTTTCTGCATGACGTTACGGATTTTGGTCAGCTCGTCCATAAGACCCTTCTTATTGTGAAGACGGCCGGCGGTATCTATGATGACCACATCCACGTCATTGGCAATCGCGCTCTGAAGCGTGTCAAAGGCAACCGATGCCGGATCGGCACCAAGTTTCTGTTTCACAACCGGCACTCCGGCTCTTTCACCCCAGATGTCGAGCTGCTCCACGGCTGCCGCACGGAAGGTATCGGCCGCGCCAAGCATCACCTTGTTTCCGGCCTTCTTAAACTGGGCGGCCATTTTTCCGATGGTGGTAGTCTTGCCGACACCATTGACACCAACGACCATTATCACATGAGGATGATGGCCGGCCGGCACGGTGAAGTCCTCAAGCGAAGACTCGTTATGATTCTCGGCAAGCATGTCGGAAATTTCCTCACACAGCAGACTGTTGAGTTCCGATGCTCCCACATATTTATCTTTTGCCACTCGGGCCTGAATGCGGTCAATTATTTTGAGAGTGGTATCGACACCCACGTCAGAGGTGATGAACACTTCTTCGAGATTGTCGAGCACCTCGTCGTCGATTGTCGATTTACCCGCGATGGCGTGAGTCAATCGGTCAAAAAAGCCTCTTTTAGTGCGGTCAAGACCGCGGTCAAGGGTCTCTTTCTTTTCTTTTTTATTTTTCGAGAAAAAATCAAATAGTCCCATTGTCTTTATAAATGAGTCGCCGTTCCACGCGACAGTCAGTGCCGCAACGGCTGATAAGTTTTTAAGACTGCAAATTTACAAAATTATTCCATGATATGCAAAAACCAAATTAAGTCCCCACTAATCGGCATCGGAATTATATCGACAATCAGCGATGTGCAGTAGCATCCTTCTGCATCCGGCCGCATGTCTGAAAAAATAGTTCCACGGTAGCTTTTGCCGCTGCCGTGGGATAAAAAGTATCGTTCCGCAAAACGACGCCCCGCAACTCACAGCTGAGGAAAGGCAGAAACGTTTTGAGGAAATGGTGAAGACGGTTTAATCGTCATTCATCTTTTTTTCTTCGTCAATCTTTTTTTCTTCATCAGACTTGAATTGGAACGTTATGGTGAATAGCGGTTCGTCGGGGTCAATTTGTAAAGACCTAACGCATACTAAAATCACCGCTAAAAAACCCATAATTACCAATCCAATGATAACTATTCCTATAATATAGCCAATAATAGATTCTATTCCCATAGCAGAATATTTATATCACAAATATAGCAAAACAAAATAAAACAGACAAATTTATTTTTACGAATAAATTTGTCTGTTTTATACACTATATAATCTCTTTCAAGACAAAGTGACTTTTCAGAATTTGAAACCGATAGAGAGGACTATTGAGTTGTTGTTTTGAGCGATTGATGCCGAAGGTGCCCAAACGTCGTAGGTGTTTCCATCAGCATCGGGCATCAGTTCCGTGTAGTTGGTATAGGCCTGATAGCGGCTGCGGTTGTAACGATGCACAAATGCAGCATCGGCATAGAAATTCTTATACCTGTATCCGATACCGCAGGTGATATACTGCGTGGACTTGTCAAGCGTAACCGAAGGCTGAGTTTCAGTATCATCGGGCCCCGAAGTATAATAAGCAACCGGAATATTGTGGCCGCCTTCGGTGCGATAGCCGTTCATCCCCTCTTGGGTCACGGGGGAAGATTCGTAAACATATCCGGCACGAAGGCTGAATTGCGGGGTAACTCGGAACTCACCTCCGACGCGGATTATATTGGACGCACGGAAGTAGGTGTTGATGTCGTCATTCACAGCCGTGATTTCGTAGCTGTCGGCATTTTTGACATTCAGGCTCTGCATGGGGCGATATTCATAGTCAACGCTCAGTATTCCACGACCGCCGATAACACCTGCGGCACCGACCATCAACCGCCACGGAGTGCGGCATTTCCAGTCGAAATAATCGGAATATCCATAATCGGTGTCCTCATATCCGGCAAGCGGTTTTCCTCCGGGATAACCGTCGGCACCGTACTGATAGTTCATGCGACCCCAGCCCTCGTAAGTAAGACTGTAATATGTGGGGGTGTGCACGGCAATACCGATACGAAACTCGTTAACCGGCTTGATTATAAGGCCGGCCTTGAAGTTGAAGCCGTTACCATATATGTGCTTGACATTCTGGATGTCAAAATCAGCGTTGCCCGATGTGTATCCCACGGGGTTGCCGTTAGTGTCAAATCCTGTAACCCGGGCATCATTCAGCGACTCACCGTAAAAAGTGTTTGATTTATACTCCACATCGGTGATTCCGAATCCGATACCCCAGTAGACGGTATTCATTATATTGCCTCCGAGGTCGATTGCATATTCATCCACATGGCCTTTTTCCTGCACCTCGTACCATCCTGTGCCGTAGGTGGCATCATTATCCCACAACCCCTGATAAGCGCTTGAACCCGCCGCGGGGGGATTTATACCGTAGGCATTGTACATCATGATTGACATCCACGGAGCCGAAGAGTCAAGATAAGGATTATAATCCTTGTTGGAACTGATAAGTTCATTAGGCTTATATCCGTCATAGGTGGTGAAATCGGCCACATAATTGGTCAGCGAGCCACCCAGTTCTCCAAGGGAGCCGCCATAGTGGCGGTCAAAGGAGGCCGCACGGCTATAACTGAATCCCCAGTTGAAATAAGGCATAGTCTCGGAGCTGAGAGACACGGAGCCAATATAACCGATATTATTGGCGCAGACCTTGGTCTGGTTGATTTTGTTGGAATAGCCGAAAATCTCTGAATTGGCCGACTGCATGTTTATGTCAAGAGTTCCGCCTATTTCGCTGCTGCGGTACACTCCTATGCCGCCGGGGTTCTGATTGAGCGTTGACAGGTCGCCGCCGAGAGCGGTAAACGCGCCGCCCATAGACATGAACCGGGCAGTGCCTCTCAGGTCGTTACGACCTATCGAGTAGGCGTCAAAAGCCGACTGCGCGTGGGCAGCCAAGGCGGGTGCGCCGATGATGAGCGCGGCTATGATTGACTTTTTCATAATTCTATCGTTCAGTTGAGAATCATTAGTTTGTTCGATTAATGGCGTCCGCGACCGCCGGCCGAGCGGCCACCGCCGCTTGAGCGACCTCCGCCGCCGAATCCGCCACGGCTGCCACCGCCGCTGTTATAGGAAGGCGTTCTGCCGCCATTAGTATTGGAGGGACGGTTGTAATTGTTGTTATTGTTAGACGGACGGTTATAGTTATTGTTGTTGGACGGACGGCCCGAGTTGGAATTGTTTCCGGGACGATATGTGCCGCCATTATTGCCGGGGCGGACACCCGTGTTGTTTCCGGGACGGACACCGGAATTATTACCGGGTCGATAATTCCCATTCGCCGTTCCGGGGCGCATGGTCGATCCCTGATGGCGGTTGCCGGTGCCAAACCCGGGACGCACACCCGACGAGGGGACGTTTCCGGGGCGGTGAGCGCCGCTACCGCTCCAGCCGCCGGGATGGCGGGGACTGCGAGGACGGCTCCAGCCATAGCCCCAACCGGGACCCCAACCCCAAGACCAGCTCGGACCCCATCCGGGGCCCCAACCGGGCGCCCAGCCTGCACCCCAACCCCATGACCAGCTCCAGTAAGGATCATACCAAGTGTTCCAGTACCACGGAGAGCTCCATCGCCAGTAGTTGTTATAGTAAGGATAACCGAATGACAGATTCCACATCGCATAAGGCGACAGGTAATCATACCCCCAGTAACCCGACGGAGTGTTGACATAAATATTGACCTGATCAGGCTCCATATAATATATGTTGGCAAGCTCGGGGTCATTTTGCGACGTCACGACTTCGGGGTTATAATATTTCTCGATACGACGGGTATATTGGAAGTCATTGACTGTCGAATCGGCCGAAACCGAGTCGGCTGCAAAAATCCCTCTCCTATTATAATCGTCGACACTTATGCTGCGTGTGCCGTTCACACTGTAGCTGTAAGTATCAGCTGCCGGATAATCGGCAACCTGCGACTGACGGTAATTATTGTCGACAACCTTGGCCGGTTGCTGTTTTTTAGCCTTGGACGCATCATAATAAATGTCATCATCATAATAGGACTGAGCCGAAACCATACCGATTGCAGGCAAAATTATCGCCATCAATAATAAAATTCGTTTGCGGTTCATATTTCTGTATTTATTAATGTGTTAGAAATGTCGTTTTAAATATCAATTAGACATGCGCAGAGCTAAAAAGTTTAACACGCCCCGCTTAATGAATCACAAAAATACGCAAAAAGCGCATAATTGGCAACGAATTGTGTCTCTTTTACGGCGATTTGAACCTTTTTTAACAGCACTGTCGGCAAAAGTTCCATAAATCTACGGACACTTGCCGACAGTGTGATAAACATTTAGCACCGAGGTAATCTTACAGGCAAGGCCCGAAAGCCAGCCTGAACGGCCTTATTCCTCTCCACCGACGGGCTTCATGTCATAGGAAAGCATGGCAATCGAGAAACCCCAGTAGATAAAAGCGAGGGAGGTCAGGAAACTTGCCATCTCCATATCCTGCACCCAACCGGCCTCAATGAAGAAGAATCCGATAAGCAGCATCAGGACGCCGTTGACAAGATACATCCACCAGTACCGGCGGCCGCTCTGCTGCACAGCGCTACACAACGCGCTTATACCCCAGAAGATGAAAATAAACGCGATGAAATAGGGGAAAACCGCTTCGGAAAGAACGACGGAACGAACCATCAGGAAACCGATAAACATATCAATAATTCCGCCGGCAAGCCACCAACCCCACCCGCGGGGACGGTTGACGCCCGACGAAACAAGCAACTGCACAACGCCGAGAAGGACGAGGAGCCATCCGAAAATCTGAGACGCGACAGCATATCCTGCCACCGGCCAGAACCAATAAGCAAATCCACACAGAACCATCAGGATTCCTGCGACCAAGACAACCCACCAATAGCGTGAGCGGCCCCAAAAATTAGAAAACAACGCTTTCATAACGACTTTTTAATAAGTTAATAGTTAGACTTTAATTTCATTTTGATTATATAACAATCACTTAACAAATTTTGTTGAAAACGCCGGTCATATTTCTCGGAGGCAGCGATTTTTTAGCAAAATTCTTTCTTGAATTTTGTGATGTAGTGTTTTTTTTTATACCTTTACATTATGAAACCAAGGCATGTAGAGTCTTTGCAACCATCCTCGACGACCTTGGCACAATATTAATTATTATAGAAAGTTTTACATTTACATTGATATATGAATAACGATTTCAGAAATTACGCTGTAAAGCACTTGGGGATGAACGGATTGGCCCTTGACCAGTATGCCAACGCCACATCTACCATCACATCCTCCTACATTTCTCCCACAATCATAGAGGAACGTCAGTTAAACGTGGCCCAGATGGACGTGTTCTCACGCCTTATGATGGACCGCATCATTTTTCTCAGCACCGATGTCAATGAATATACCGCGACAGTGGTACAGGGTCAGTTGCTCTATCTTGACTCGGTCGACCCCGGAAAAGACATCTCTATCTACATCAACTCTCCCGGCGGCTCGGTTATAGCCGGTCTCGGACTGTATGACACGATGCAGCACATCAAAAGCGACGTGTCGACCATCTGCATCGGCATGGCCGCATCTATGGCCGCAGTACTCCTTGTGGCCGGCGAGAAAGGTAAACGCCTTGCCCTCCCCCACTCCCGTGTGATGATCCACCAGCCCCTCGGCGGAGTACAGGGACAGGCTTCCGACATTGAAATTACCGCCCGCGAAATCCTTAGATACAAGGCTGAGCTGTATAAGATTATTTCTGACCACTCAGGCGTGCCGGTTGAACGAATCGAGCGCGATGCCGACCGCGACTACTGGATGACAGCAGATGTTGCAAAAGAATACGGCATGATTGACGACATCCTTCTGCCCGTTAAGAAGTGACAGAATTATGGCAAAGAAAAAGACAGTAAAATGCTCTTTCTGCGGCAATGAGCCGTCCTATAACGACATCATGGTGCCGAGTGCCATCGAGGACACCTACATCTGCTCCAGCTGCGTGGACCAGATTGAAGGGTTGCTCAAGGACTACCGCATCGAACTCGGTGTCAAAGACAACAACGGCAAAAGCGGCGACACTGCCGGTGCAGCAGCCAAACTGGACTCAGTTCCCAAGCCGCGTGAAATACGCGACTTCCTCGACCAGTATGTCATCGGTCAGGATGATGCGAAAAAGGTTCTTTCGGTAGCCGTCTACAACCATTACAAACGACTTGCCCAAGACAACGACGATGTCGACATCGAAAAAAGCAACATCATCATGGTCGGGCCGACCGGCACAGGCAAGACTCTGCTTGCCAAGACAATCGCCCGGCTGCTCGACGTGCCGTTTGCCATCGTTGACGCGACGGTACTGACCGAGGCCGGATATGTCGGCGAAGACATCGAGTCATTGCTCGTGCGCCTTCTTCAGGCAGCCGATTATGATGTCGCGAAAGCGCAGAAAGGCATCGTGTTCATCGATGAGATTGACAAAATCGCCCGCAAGGGTGACAATCCGTCGATTACCCGCGACGTATCGGGCGAAGGTGTGCAGCAGGGACTTCTGAAACTGCTTGAAGGCTCGGTTGTCAACGTGCCCCCGCAGGGTGGCCGCAAGCACCCCGAACAAAAAATGATTCCTGTCGATACGAAGAACATCCTCTTCATCTGCGGAGGAGCCTTTGACGGCATCGAGCGCAAAATCGCCCACCGCCTCAACACTCATGTCGTGGGATTTACCGGCAGTGCGACCCGCGCCAAGGTTGACAAGGACAATTACCTGCAATACATCGCGCCTCAGGACTTGAAGTCATTCGGCCTCATTCCTGAAATAATCGGCCGCCTTCCCATGCTTGTCCATCTCGACCCGCTTGACCGAGACGCATTGCTGCGCGTGCTGACCGAACCCAAAAATGCAATTACGCGACAATATGAAAAGCTGTTTGCAATGGACGGAGTCAAGCTGACATTTGCTCCCGACATGCTGGAGTTTGTCGTCGACAAAGCAATCGAGAACAAACTCGGGGCACGCGGACTGCGGTCAATTGTCGAAACGGTCATGATTGACAAAATGTTTGAAACCCCGTCGTCCGACGTCAAAGAGCTTGTGATAGACCGCGACTATGCCGCTGAGAAACTACGCAACGCTTACTTTGACACAACGGCTGACTGATTACATTTTAATTCTGTAAAAATCTCTGTGTATTAAATCATAGATAGATCACGTTTCCACACATTCTGAAACATTTCTGACCAAAATACCCGATACCCCTCTCGCATATCCTCTAACAATCTTTCCTTAGATAAAACTATGGCAACGGCAACTGAATCACTATTAAAATCAGCACTAAAGGAGCACTTTGGGTTTGACTCTTTCAAAGGCAACCAAGAGGCGATAATGACATCCCTCATGAATGGAGACGATGTATTCGTACTTATGCCGACCGGAGGCGGAAAATCACTGTGCTATCAGCTACCGGCCCTTCTGCAACCCGGAACGGCCATTGTGATTTCCCCCCTGATTGCCTTGATGAAAAACCAAGTGGACGCGATGAGACACTTCAGCGAAGAAGACCATGTGGCTCATTTTCTGAACTCATCGCTTAACCGTGCGGCCATCGATCAGGTAAAATCCGACATTGTGGCAGGGAAAACCAAGTTGCTGTATGTCGCCCCCGAATCATTGACAAAGGAAGACAATATCGAATTCCTGAAAACAGTTCCGATTTCTTTTTATGCAGTCGACGAAGCGCACTGCATTTCGGAATGGGGACATGATTTCCGCCCGGAATACCGGCGCATACGCCCCATTATCAATGAGATCGGGTCTCGTCCTGTCATTGCACTCACGGCTACCGCGACACTTAAAGTGCAGCATGACATACAGAAGAACCTCGGTATGCTCAATGCCAATGTGTTCAAGTCGTCGTTCAACCGCCCCAACCTCTACTATGAGGTGCGGCCCAAGACCTCGACAATAGACAAAGACATCATACGTTTTATCAAGGGACATCCCGGACGTTCAGGTATTATATATTGCCTGAGCCGTAAAAAAGTCGAAGAACTTGCCGAGATGCTACGGGTAAACGACATCCGCGCTCTTCCTTATCACGCCGGTATGGATGGCGCGACACGATCGATGAATCAAGACGCGTTTCTGCTTGAGGAAGTCGACGTAATCGTGGCGACAATCGCATTCGGAATGGGAATTGACAAACCCGATGTCAGATTTGTCATCCACTACGACATACCCAAATCGCTGGAGGGGTATTATCAAGAGACCGGACGCGCCGGACGTGATGGCGGCGAAGGCCATTGCCTTGCTTTCTATACGGCAAAAGACCTGCAAAAAATGGAAAAATTCATGCAGGGAAAGCCTCTCGCCGAACTGGAAATCGGGCGGCAACTTCTCAAAGAAACCGCTGCCTATGCCGAGTCAAGTGTTTGCCGGCGTCTATCTCTCCTGCACTATTTTGGCGAAAATTTCGGAAATGACAACTGTGGAAATTGTGACAATTGTTTAAATCCTAAAAAACGAGTGGAAGCTAAAGACGATTTGTGTGCAGTGCTTGAAACGATTATTGCACTGAAAGAAAAGTTCAAAGCCGAACACGTCATTGACGTAATGACCGGCCGGATGACTAATGATGTCCAGACCTATCACCACGACGAGTTAGAAGTGTTTGGCTGCGAGCAGGGTGTCGACGAGAAACTGCTCAACGCCATCGTAAGGCAGGCTGACATCGCCGGGTATATCGAGCGTGACATCGAGAATTTCGGGTTGCTCAAAATCACTGCGAAAGGACGCAAGTTCCTGAACTCTCCGGTTTCGTTCAAAATAGTCGAGGACAACGAATTCAGCGAGGAGGCTGAACCTGAAATATTAAAAAGCGGTGCGTCTTGTGCCGCCGACCCGGAACTGTACAGTATCCTCAAGGATTTGAGAAAAAAAGTCGCCCGCAACCTTCAATTGCCCCCCTATGTCATCTTCCAAGACCCGTCGCTTGAGGCAATGGCCACGACCTACCCCATTTCTATCGACGAGTTGCAGAACATTCCCGGCGTCGGGCCCGGCAAAGCCAAGCGATATGGCGATGAATTTGTAAAAGTCATCAAACGCCATGTCGAGGCCAACGAGATTGAACGTCCCGAAGATTTGCGAGTGCGCAGTGTCCCCGACCGTTCAAGTCTGAAAATTTTTATAATACAGACCATTGACCGCAAGATTCCGTTGCCTGAAATCGCCAATGCCAAAGGAATCGAGTTCAGCGAGCTTCTTGACAAAATCGAGGCTATAGTCTATGCCGGCTACAAGGTCAACATCAATTATTATATTGACGAGGTTATTGATGAGGACAGTCAGGAGGAAATCTTTGACTATTTCAAAGAAAGTGAGAGCGACGACCTCAACGACGCGCTCAAGGAACTTGGCGACGAGTATTCCGAGGAAGAAATCCGCCTTATGCGCATTAAGTTCCATTCTGACCTCGGAAATTAAATGTTATGAATAAAAATATTGTTATTCCTCCTGTCGCGCAACCGTTGCCGTGACTGTGGAATAACAATATTTTGCATTGAATCTACCCCCCATATTCAGCAATGTCAATAATCAATTACCGCGACGTCGAGTTGCACCGCAATGAACTGATCGTCCTGAAACATGTCAATCTGACAGTCGATGAGGGAGAGTTTGTCTATCTCATCGGCAAAGTGGGCAGTGGAAAATCATCATTGATGAAGTCAATGTATGCCGAGATTCCCGTGGCTCTCGGCGAGGCGCGGGTACTCGATTATGACCTGAACGCAATAAAGCGCAAGCAGATACCTTATCTCCGACGCGAAATAGGAATTGTGTTTCAAGACTTCCAGCTGCTGACTGACCGCAATGTGGATTCCAATCTGAGATTCGTCCTTGAAGCGACGGGATGGAAAGATCGCGCGGAAATAGACCGCCGCATTGCCGAGGTATTGAAAAACGTCGGGATGCTGAACAAGAGCTACAAGATGCCCCACGAGCTGTCGGGAGGCGAGCAGCAACGGGTTGTAATCGCCCGCGCCATGCTCAACAACCCAAAACTGATTCTTGCCGACGAACCGACAGGAAATCTCGACCCCGTCACCGGCGAGCAGATTATGTCGCAGCTCCATGCAATTGCAGCCGCCGGAACCACCGTTGTCATGGCAACCCACAACCTGACTTTTGTCGACCGGTTCCCGGGACGCGTAATACGCTGCGAGAACAAGACTATCGTTTAGAGCCGGCCCGACGCTTGTTTCCGTAAGGATAGGATGCCGATTGAGGGAACAGGCGTTTCAACAGGTCGGTACGGTGCAACCGCTGTAGCGAGCGCACAATATCAGCCCGGTAAGCCGGGTCATACCAAAAGAAATATTTCCTTTGAGCCAGTTTTTCCTCGGGAGAATGGGCGGTGAACACCTTTTCTCCGGTGTAAGGATGTATGCCTGTATAAAAAATCTCGGTTGCGAGAGTCATGGGAGTCGGTGTGAAATCCTGCACCTGTTCCAGCTGCAACCCCATGTCCTTTGTCTCAACAGCAAGTTCCGCCATATCCCCCTCATGACATCCCGGATGTGACGAGATAAAATAGGGAATCAATTGCTGCCGCAAACCGTTCTCACGATTCACCCGGTCAAAAAGCCGCGAAAACTCGTGGTAGAGCGAGAATGAAGGCTTTCGCATGATGTCGAGCACCTGTGGACATGTATGCTCCGGCGCGACTTTCAGTCGTCCCGACACATGGTTAACAATCAACTCCTCGTTGAATATTCTATTGGTCCTGTCTATTTTTTCATTACCTGTGTGATGCATTGACAGGTCATACCTGACTCCACTGCCGATGAATGACTTCTTCACCCCGGGCAAAGCATCGACCTGACGGTATAGTTCAAGCAGCGGGCCGTGGTCGGTGTTGAGGTTCGGACAAGGACGCGGGTGCAGGCACGACGGGCGACGACAGCGGGAACAAGCCTCAATGTTTTTGCCACCCATGCGATACATGTTGGCCGACGGCCCTCCGAGATCACTTATGTATCCTTTGAAATCAGGCATTCGGGTTACAGCCTTTACCTCGTTGATTATCGAGCGGGGAGACCGCGATGCAATGAACTTTCCCTGATGAGCCGATATGGTACAGAATGCACATCCGCCGAAACACCCGCGGTGAAGGTTGACTGAATGTCGTATCATCTCGTAAGCCGGGATATGCTTTCCCTTGTATCGCGGATGCGGCATACGCGTATAGGGCAAATCATATGCGGCATCAATCTCATCCATAGTCAGCGGAGGATACATGGGATTGACTTTTACTGCCGCATCCCCGTGTTGTTGCCATAGGATTTTCCCCTTCATGGCATTGCTTTCCTCCTCGATGTGACGAAAGTTGAGAGCCTGCGCCCTCTTGTCGCGCAGGCAATGCTCAAACGAACTGAGAACTATGTTTTCATCATCGTCAGCAGCCGGCATTTCTGAAAGAGGGCGCACGATGACACTCTGTTTCATGTCGACTATTTCACTGATGTCCTCCCCGCGGCTGATACGCTGCGTAAGTTCAAGAATAGACTTTTCGCCCATACCGTATAAAAGCATGTCGGCACCGCAGTCAAGCAGAATCGACCCTCGCAGACGGTCCTGCCAGTAATCGTAGTGGGACAAACGCCGCATCGAAGCCTCAATGCCACCGACTATTACCGGAGTGCCGGGAAAGAGTTTTTTCAGAATTTTCGTATATACAATTGTAGGATAATCCGGACGCGCCCCGTGTCGACCGTTGGGTGTGTAGGCGTCATTGCTGCGGCGGCGACGGGCGGCGGTATAATGATTTACCATTGAGTCCATAGCTCCGGCTGACACGCCGAAAAACAGTCGTGGGGCACCAAATTTTTTAAAGTCTCTCAGGTCGTCCTGCCAGTTGGGCTGCGGCACTATGGCCACCTTATAACCGGCAGCCTGAAGGGTGCGGCCAAGAACTGCCGCGGCAAACGAGGGATGGTCGACATAGGCGTCTCCGGTAAACAACACGACATCTACCGAATCCCAGCCCAACGCATTCATCTCCTTTACCGACGTGGGCAGCCACAGTTCAGTGCGCATTAATCTGTTTTTGCTATCTTCACTCATGAATTTTCCTCCTCCTCTTGTTTCTGTTTCATCATTTCTTCAAGTTTAAGCACCTCGTCACGCAACCTTGCAGCCTCGATAAATTCCATCTTCTTTGCAGCCTCGACCATCTCGGTACGCTTCTGCGTGATAATCTTCTGCAACTGCTCGGCATTGAAATAAGACATGACAGGGTCGGCAGCGACATTGACACGGGTAGAATATTCCTCGGCATAGGGAATCGCGGTATTTTTCTTCCCGCCCCGATCTTTGCCGGCGCCCAACGGTCGCATAGTCGAAGTCTCATCCTCTTTGTCAAGACCGATGAGTGCGCTGCGGGCTTTGACGATTGCTTGCGGCGTGATGCCGTGTTCTTCGTTATAGGCGAGCTGCAATGAGCGCCGCCGGGCCGTTTCATCAATTGTCTGCTGCATGGAGTCGGTGATTTTGTCAGCATACATGATTACGGTTCCGTTAAGATTTCGGGCCGCACGGCCTACCGTCTGTGTCAGCGAGCGGTGACTGCGCAGGAAACCCTCCTTGTCAGCGTCAAGAATTGCAACCAGCGAGACCTCGGGAAGGTCAAGGCCCTCGCGCAGAAGGTTGACACCGATAAGCACGTCATATACACCGGCACGCAGGTCGTCAAGAATCCTGATGCGGTCAAGCGTCTCGACATCACTGTGAATATAGGCTGTTTTTATTCTGAGCTTGAGAAGATACTCGTTCAGCTCCTCAGCCATACGCTTGGTAAGGGTTGTGACAAGGACTCTTTCCCCGCGCTCGATACGCAGTGATATTTCATGGAGCAAATCGTCTATCTGATTCAGCGACGGCCTGACCTCGATTATCGGGTCAAGCAGTCCTGTGGGTCGTATAATCTGCTCGACCACTATTCCTTCGCATTTTTCAAGTTCATAATCGGCCGGAGTCGCGCTGACATACACCACTTGCGGTGTCAGCCTCTCGAATTCCTCAAACTTCAGCGGACGGTTGTCAAGAGCGGCAGGGAGACGGAATCCGTATTCGACAAGATTCATCTTTCGCGACAGGTCGCCGCCAAACATTGCACGCACCTGCGGCAACGTGACATGACTCTCGTCGATAATCGTCAAAAAGTCCTTCGGGAAATAGTCGAGAAGACAGAAGGGCCTCATGCCCGGTTCGCGGCCGTCAAAATAGCGGCTGTAATTTTCAATTCCCGAGCAGTGTCCCACTTCGCGCAACATCTCCACATCATATGTGACACGTTCCTGAAGCCGTTTTGCCTCAAGTTCTTTTCCTTCTCGGTAAAACTCGTTGACCGAGCTGCCAAGGTCGAGCTCGATCTGAGCAATCGCGCTCCCCATGCGGGCTGCAGATGTCACAAAAAGATTCGCCGGAAAAATCTTGAATGAGTCGTGAGAGCCGAGCGAGGTACTGTCCTCAGCATGAAGTGTCTTTATCGACTCGATTTCATCACCCCAGAAGGTCACGCGCAACACGATTTCCTCATATGCAAGACGGATGTCAACCGTGTCGCCCTTCACACGGAAATTACCGCGACGCAAATCTATTTCATTGCGGCTGTAAAGCGCACCTACAAGGTCGCGCAAAAACTTATTTCGCGCAATCTTTTGCCCGACGCGGATGTCAATCACATTACTGTCAAAATCCTCCGGATTGCCCATGCCGTAAAGACACGAAACCGAGGACACAACTATGACATCTTTTCGCCCCGATAACAAAGCCGACGTTGTGGCAAGACGCAACTTGTCAATCTCGTCGTTAATCATCAAGTCTTTCTCGATATATTTGTCAACCGACGGGATATAAGCCTCGGGTTGATAATAATCATAGTAAGATACAAAATATTGCACCGAATTTTCGGGGAAAAAGTTCTTAAACTCGCTGTAAAGCTGGGCCGCAAGAGTCTTATTATGGCTCAATATGAGAGTGGGTTTCTCGACTCTTTCGATGACATTGGCCATTGTAAAGGTCTTTCCCGAGCCTGTGACGCCCAACAGTGTCTGCGCCGGGTCGCCACGCCGAATCCCTTCGACAAGTTTGTCAATCGCCTGAGGCTGGTCCCCTGTTGGCTTATATAAAGATGAGAGTTTAAACTTCATTTATTTCGATTTTGTATAATTTACAAAGTTACTACAATCCGCCAACATAGACAACACTCCCCTTTTCGCATCAACGTTAAAAATCATTTACAACCATTCCACTCGACATAATTCCACTAAGAATCGGCCTCGTTTCAAGTGATTCCAAGACACAGAACACAGTGGATTTTAACAGGATAGAGTATTTCACGCGTCATCAAGAAAAACACACAATCAGCAACTCAAAACAACGCAACTGCCACAAAGTTTTCCATTTCAAAACGCTAACTCGCTATATATAAACACACTACATTTTTCAAAATCACAAAAAGTTTTCCAAAACAAAAATTCATTTCACACATTTATCCGCAAAAGTTTGCAAAAGCGGATAAGACATCGTATCTTTGCACCGTCTAAAACATCATCAGACACCCTATCATAAACATCAACAAAACTGACACCTCATCCTAAGAAATTATCCCTCAAAATGATACAGACAGTAATAAAGCGTGACGGACGCGTCGTGGGTTACAACGAAGAAAAAATCAAGGCGGCAATCCGCAAAGCGATGTTGACAACCGAAATGGGCGAAGACGAAGCCCTTATCATGCGTATTGCAGACCGCGTAGGCATGAGCGGCGACGATCGCATGACTGTAGAAGAAATTCAGGACCGGGTCGAAGTGGAGTTGATGAAGTCACCGCGCAAAGAGGTGGCAAAACGCTACATCGCCTACCGCGACCAGCGCAACATCGCCCGTCGGGCTAAAACCCGCGACATGTTCCTTGAAATCATCGAGGCCAAGAACAATGACATTACCCGCGAGAATGCCAACATGAACACCGATTCTCCCGCCGGAATGATGATGAAATTCGCTTCGGAGACCACCAAGCCGTTTGTCGATGACTACCTTCTTTCACCCGAGGCCCGTGATGCCGTCAGAAACGGGTATCTCCACATCCACGACAAGGATTATTATCCGACCAAGAGCCTGACATGTGTACAGCACCCTCTTGACCGCATATTAAAATACGGTTTTATTGCCGGACATGGAGAATCACGCCCGGCCAAACGCATCGAGACGGCATCCATAATCGGATGCATCTCCCTTGAAACAGCACAGAACGAGATGCACGGCGGTCAGGCCATTCCGGCATTTGATTTTTACCTTGCGCCCTATGTCAGATACTCTTATATTGAAGAAATCAAGAATCTCGAAAGCCTGAACGGCACCGACCTCTCTCATTTATATAATGTGTCAATCGACGATTTCATCAAGAGGGACCTTGACGGACTTGAAGGAGACAACCGATGGATTCAGCACGCGATAAACCGCACCGTCAGCCGCGTCCACCAATCAATGGAGGCGTTCATCCACAACATGAACACCATCCATTCCCGTGGAGGCAACCAAGTCGTGTTCAGTTCCATCAATTACGGCACTGACACATCGGCCGAAGGTCGCTGCATTATCCGCGAGTTACTCAATTCCACCTACGAAGGTGTTGGCAACGGAGCTACCGCCATCTTCCCCATTCAGATCTGGAAAAAGAAACGCGGTGTGAGCTATCTCCCCGCCGACCGCAACTACGACCTCTACAAACTCGCCTGCAAGGTGACTGCCCGACGGTTCTTCCCCAACTTTGTAAACCTTGATGCAACTTTCAACCAGCATGAGAAATGGCGTGCCGACGACCCGCTGCGCTACAACTATGAGGTCGCGACAATGGGATGCCGCACTCGTGTCTTCGAAAACCGTTATGGAGAAAAAACATCCATCGGACGAGGCAATATAAGTTTCTCGACCATCAATATCGTGCGCATCGCTATCGAGTGCATGAACATTGTCGACATGGATGAACGCATTGCCCGTTTCTTCAGCCGGCTCGATGAAATCATGGAAATTACCGCACGACAGCTTTGCGACCGATATGATTTCCAGAAGACAGCCCTGTCCAAGCAGTTCCCATTGCTCATGTCGCGACTGTGGAACGGCGCCGACTCGCTCAATCCCGACAGCACAATCGAGAGCGTAATCAATCAGGGCACACTCGGCATTGGATTCATCGGCCTTGCCGAATGCCTTGTCGCCCTGACCGGCAAACATCACGGCGAAAGCAACGAGTCTCAGGCTCTCGGGTTAAGAATTGTTTCCCACATGCGTTCCCGCGCCAATGAGTTCTCTGAGCGGTATAGCCACAACTTCTCGGTACTTGCCACGCCGGCCGAAGGTCTCTCGGGCAAATTCACAGCGCGCGACCGCCGCTCATTCGGCGAAATTCCCGGTGTCACCGACAAGATTTATTACACCAATTCCAATCATGTGCCGGTTTACTACAAATGTTCACCGCGACACAAGGCAAAAATCGAGGCTCCATATCACGACCTGACCCGAGGAGGTCACATATTCTATGTCGAAATCGACGGTGACGCAACCCACAACCCTGAAGCAATCAGCGATGTCGTTGACCTGATGGACAAATACAACATCGGTTATTGCTCGGTCAACCACAACCGCAACCGCTGCATGGATTGCGGATATGAAGACGCGTCGGAATCCCTTGAAGAATGCCCGAAATGCCACAGCCACAACATCGACTGCCTCCAGCGCATCACCGGATACCTTGTAGGCACTACCGACCGATGGAACAAGGCAAAACTGTCAGAACTTCACGACCGCGTGGTACACAAATAAGCCATACCCCAATGAATGTAATCGATATAATCCCGGGAACGTCAGTTGACGGCCCGGGATTACGCACTTCAATATACTTTGCCGGGTGTTCGCATCATTGCCCCGGCTGCCACAACCCTCAGTCTTGGGATGCTGAGGGTGGCACCGTAATGTCAATAGAACAGATACTCGATGTGGTCGAGGAAAACGGATTCAACGTGACACTGACAGGAGGCGACCCGCTTTTTCAGATTGACGACATGATAGAGCTCGCATCGCATATCAAAGAACGCGGTTACACCGTGTGGTGCTATACCGGCTACACACTTGAGCAGATTCAGTCGTCACCACGTCTATCCCCTATTTTAAATGTGATTGATGCGTTGGTCGACGGCCCGTTCATGATTGAGAAACGCGATACATCCCTGCGGTTTCGAGGCTCGTCCAACCAGCGTATAATACACCTTGTCAACGGCAAAGTCGATAAATGCGACGACGCATCAGAGACAGCGCAACCCCTCTGACCGAGAGATAAGCGAGAAAGGCAATCCACAATCCGTGATTGCCCAACAGCGGAAACAGAAAACAATAGGCCGCAAAATATACCGTAGTCGCGACAGCTATCGAAACAAGCATTGCACGGGTATCGGTGGCGCCTATGTATATGCCATCCCACGAGAACGCCGAAAAGCTCAACAGCGGAAGGGCAACCACCCAATAAAAATAATCGCGGGCCGCATCGGTAACCGTTCTATCGCTGCTGAGTATCTCCAAAAATTCCGCTCCTACGGTAAAATATAATAACGAAAAGATGACTGCGAGAACGGCACCCCACTTCATGAGCATGCTGATGCTCCGTTTAGCCATCTTGGTATCTCTTGCCCCCACATAGCGACCGACAAGAGCCTCCCCCGCAAAACCAAACCCATCCATAAAGTAGGAAAACAGCATGAAAAACTGCATCAAAAGCGTGTTTACCGCAAGAATAAGCGTGCCTTGAGTCGCCCCGACGCGGGTAAACCACATCGTTACCGCGACAAGACACAATGTGCGCAGAAATATGTCGATATTGACCGAGAAAAACCGTTTAAGACCGGCACGGTCAACAAGGTCTCCGAATGCGGGCACAGGCACCGCATATTTCTTAGCCACCACGCAGAGTCCATAGACAAACCCTATCCATTGAGCCGTCAATGTGCCGAATGCGACACCCTCGATTTTCAACCTGAAACCGAGGACAAGGATAAGACTGACGGCAATGTTGCTGACATTTATGAGTATCGACATCCACATCGACGCTTTGGCATTCTGCATTCCGAGAAACCACCCCGAGAGCGCATAAGTCCCCAAGACAGCAGGCGCGCCCCACACAAGAATGGAAAAATACCTCATGGCAAACCCTTGTGTCTCCATATCGGCATCCATGAATCTCAAGGCGAATACCCCGACAGGATAATGCACCAGAACAAGCATCACACCGACACATGCGGCCACAAGGAGCGCACGGTAGAGCACCACCGCAATATTATGCGTGTCTCCGGCGCCATAGGCTTGAGCCGTCATGCCGCTTGACCCCATGCGCAGGAATCCAAACAGCCAGTAGAGCATGTTGAACATCGTACCCCCGACCGCTATGGCGGCAATATATACGGCACTCCCCATGTGACCCACAATGGCGACATCCATGAGGCCGAGCAGCGGAGTTGTGATATTGGTTATAATCGACGGGACAGCAAGCGCGAGTATCTTACGGTTCATGGTTCAAAAGAACAGAGCGGCGAGAAAACACATCTCCCCGCCGCTCCACTAACTAATTACGATTTCTATTGTTTTATTTCTTGGCACGCATACTGTCCCAGCAAAGGTAGACAATAAGCAGCGCGTAGACGATGAGGCCGAGCCACTGAACGACTGCGGAATCCATCGGATTCTGATATTCAAATCCACAGAAACGAGTCAACGCGGCAAATACCCCGAAAAGCGCACCGCCGGCAATGAGACCCGACGAGATGAGAGTGCCGCGGTCACGACGGGCGTCGTTGACAGCCTTATCCTTGGAACGAGATCCGACAAACCATGCGACAGCACCGCCTATAAGGACCGGTGTGTTAAGATACAAGGGGATGAACATGCCGAGACAGAATGCAAGAGCGGGAACGCCGAGCCAGTTAAGAATCAGGGCAAGAATCGCGCCCACCATATAAAGTATCCACGGAGTGTCGCCACCCATCATGAGAGGTTCTATCACCTTGGCCATCGCATTGGCCTGCGGAGCGACGAGTGCATTCGGACCGGAGAAACCATACACGTCATTGAGCAGAAGTATGACACCGCCAACGGTAGCGGCCGACACAAGAGTGCCGAGGAACTTCCAGCTTTCCTGCTTACGCGGTGTCGAGCCGAGCCAGTAACCGATTTTGAGGTCAGTCACGAATCCACCGGCCATCGACAACGCCGTACACACAACACCGCCGATAACCATAGAGGCCACAATGCCCGAAGTGCCGCTCAGACCGATGCCCACGAATATCGCCGAAGCGACAATGAGAGTCATCAGCGTCATACCCGAAACCGGGTTGGAGCCTACAATAGCAATCGCGTTAGCAGCTACCGTCGTGAAAAGGTAAGCGATTACCGTAACGACAAGCCAAGCCACGGCCGCCGGCCCGAAGGTGTGGATCACACCGAACCAGAAGAACAGCAAGACAGCCACAAGAGCCAATACCGTATAGGCAACGACATACTTCATCGACAGGTCGGTCTGCCAGCGCACAGTCTTCTCCGTCGAAGCGTTTCCGCGCAATTCGCGACCGGCAAGACCAACGGCATCCATGATAATGCCCCATGATTTCACTATGCCGATAATACCGGCCATAGCGATACCGCCAATGCCTATCATTCGGGCATAGTTGCTGAAAATGTCACCGGCATCCATCGCTGCGATTTCAGGCGAGCCGTATGTGCCCATCAACGGAACAATTATCCACCACACGAATATAGAACCGGCAAATATCACAAAGGCATATTTCAAGCCGATTATATAACCGAGTCCGAGCAATGCGGCTCCCGTGTTACATGAAAGAACAAGTTTGGTTTTCTCGGCCAGAGCATGACCCCATCCTGTCGCGGTCGTGGTGACAACCTCGGCCCACCACCCGAATGTGGCGACTATGTAGTCATAGATACCGCCTATAAGCGAGGCGATGACAAGAGTCTTGGCTTGGGAGTTTCCACCTGCCTGAGATTTACCGAGGCTACTTGCGAGCACCTGAGTGGTAGCTGTTGCCTCAGGGAAAGGATACTTTCCGTGCATGTCCTTCACAAAATATCTGCGGAAGGGGATGAAAAACAGTATCCCGAGAACACCACCAAGCAGCGAGCTGAGGAAGATTTCAATGAAGTTGACTGTGATATCAGGGTATTTGGCCTGCAGGATGTAGAGAGCAGGAAGCGTAAAGATGGCTCCGGCCACAATCACGCCTGAGGATGCCCCGATTGACTGGATAATGACATTCTGTCCGAGAGGATTTTTCTTTTTCAAGGCTCCCGACAACCCGACGGCGATAATAGCAATGGGAATTGCGGCCTCAAATACCTGCCCGACCTTCAATCCGAGATAGGCTGCGGCAGCACTGAATATCACGGCAAGCAAAAGCCCCATGAACACCGAATAGGGTGTCACTTCGGGATAGTCATGCGCCGGATGCATGACGGGACGATAGTTTTCATCGGCACCAAGCTCGCGGAACGCGTTTTCAGGCAGTTCCAGCGGATCGGCATCGGTGTAAACATCATCCTTTAGAGATTTGTTTGACATAGGCTGTTGTGATAAATGTATTGGTTATTAATTGGTTATTAACTGTTTTTATTCGCTCGACATCGCTTGGGAAAGCCGGTGTTCAAGGTCGGTCGATGACAGGCGCGTAGTCAGAGTGCCACGGTGGGCGATTGAAATGTTTCCGGTCTCCTCCGACACTATCACGGCCACGGCATCAGTCGCCTGAGAAATGCCGAGGGCCGACCGGTGACGGAGTCCGAGAGCGCGGGGGATGTTGCGGTCATGGCTGACCGGGAGGATACATCCCGCCGATTTTATGCGCCCGCGGGCAATTATCATGGCCCCGTCATGGAGAGGCGAATTTTTAAAGAATATGTTTTCTATCAGCCGGGAATTAACATCGGCATCAATAATATCACCACTCTTTTCATAGGAGTCGAGCGGGATTTCCTGCTGTATGACTATCAGAGCTCCTGTTTTTGTCTTTGACATGTTGAGACACGCATAGACAATCGGCATCACATACCTGCGTGCCTCGCTGCCGTGGTCATGCTTGGAATGCTGAAACAATTTTTTCAGAAACCGCCACCGCTTGTGGTCACCAAGCTCGACAAGGAAACGCTTGATCTGGTCTTGAAAAAGGATAACGAGAACAAGCAGTCCTATTCCCATAAACTGGTCGAGAATAGTGCCGATCAACTTCATTTCAAGAATCTGAGAGGTAAGCACCCACACTATTATAAACGCGAGCACACCGAAGAATATGTTGATAGTGCCGCTCTCTTTCATGATTCTGTAAAGGTAGAACAGCAAGAGTGCGACAATCGCTATGTCAAAGGCATCTCTGATTCCAAACTGATCCATAAGGTTAGTTTCTAATTAGATGACAAAAGGCTGAGCCTAACAGCCTCGACACACTGTTTCACGTCATGGACACGCAAAATTGACGCGCCTCGGGAGATGGCTATTGTATTTAACACTGTAGTACCGTTAAGCGTCTCTGCCGGATCCGTGTCGAATGTCTTATATATCATCGACTTGCGCGATATACCCACAAGCAACGGGGCGTCCAGAGCCAGCGTAAAGGCGCGGAGATTTCTCATCATCTCAAAGTTCTGGTCAATCGTCTTACTGAACCCAAATCCCGGGTCAACAATGACATCGGCCACTCCCGAGAGCCTCAGTCCGCGAAGTTTGCGCGAGAGGTCGTTTATGACGTCAGCCGTAACATCGCCATAGTCGACAAATTGCTGCATGGTGGAAGGCGTCCCGCGCATGTGCATCAATATATATGGCACACCGAGAGCGGCTACGGCAGACCACATTTCAGGGTCTAAATCTCCCCCCGATATGTCGTTGACAATATCGGCCCCGAGTTCTTCAACCGCCACGCGGGCAACCCCGGCCCGAAAGGTATCGACCGAGACCGGAATCTCCGGAGCGATATCGCGAAGCAACCGCATCCCGAGACGCAGACGGTCAATTTCTTCTTCTAAAGGGACATCGGCGGCACCGGGGCGCGAGGAGTAGGCCCCGATGTCAATCATGTCGGCACCCTCCTCTACCATTGATATAATACGGGCCGCAATCTCACGGTCGCGCATAGTGCGGCTGCCCGAATAAAATGAATCGGGCGTGATATTCAAAATCCCCATTACCTGAGGACGATCCGCGACATAAAGCCGCCCATGAAGGTTCAGTGAAAAACGGTTGAACATCGGATAAACTTTTCAACTGCGAAATTAACAAAAAAACACTGTATGCACAAATATATCGCATTTTTGTTTTCGACCAAGACCTATAAAACGACAATACGGCACTTCCTCACGGAGGCGCCGTATTACTGTCTTAGCAATAAGACTCTACAAACCTAACATAAAAACACATTTACTATTATGCAATTATTTCATCGCTAAGAATACTAACAATCTATACTAACCCTAAAACTAAATTATTAAACGTATTCTTATTTTGTCTCAACAACCCAGCTCTGTGACGTCAAGTCGCATTACCGATTTGTTTCTGATGCAAAATTAGCAATCATTTCAATCCTCGGCAAGCAGAAATAGACAAAATATAGAATTGCATGACCATTTAGCACATACACAAACTTGACATTCAATCACATACGCAGACAATGCAACATTTCGCATCTAAGCCGAGCATAGGCCGAGTAAGGGGTATAAAATGTTAACTGATTCGATTTTTGAACATTTTATGACGAAAAAGCAACTGTCACGAAATCGACTTAATCTGCATCATGTCGGCCTCAAACGTATCACGGACTATCGCGCGGTTTTTAAGACGGTTGCGATAAGTGTAAATTGTGTAGACCGAATAGTTCAACAACTGGGCAATCCGCGAACTTTCCTCAATGCCGAGACGCATAAACGCGAGGATGCGAAGGTCTGTGTTAAGTTTCTCCCCATCGTGCAGTTCAATCCGTTCCTCGGGACGGAGAAGGGCGTTGACATCTTCCACAAAGTTAGGATAAATATGCAGGAAAGCATCATCAAAAACCTTATAGAACTCCTTGGACTGTTCCTCGATAAACTTTCCTGATTTTGTTATATTGTACAGGTCATCGACCTTTCCGGCCGAAATCTTGCGGTTTACAGTCTTGCTGAACTGGTTGAGCCTGTCCATATATATGGAACACAGGTTGAGGAACTGGTTTATGTATATATCCTTGACACGGTTGGCTTCTTCAAGACGGTCGGAAAGCATGTTCATTGAAATCATCTTTCGACGCAAAAGAGTCAGAGTGGCGGCAAGCCCCACAAGCAAAAGTCCCATGAGAGCCATGATGACATATATGCGGCGACGTGATCCCTCAAGCTCTACGGCATGAGCACTCTCGATAATAGGCAGCGACTCGGCCGACTGGAGGATGCGCAATGGCGCACGACACTCGACAGCGTTGCGAAGGGCAACCGATAGATAACGGTGGGAGCGCGAGACATCTTTGAGGCTGAACAATATCTGTCCGAGTTCCTGCAATGATGACACCTCAAGCGTGGCCGACTTGATGTCAGAGATGGCCGAAAGGGCAAGATAATAGATATGTTCATTACGCTCGTTACGGGCAAGGGCGATTCCTGACAAAAAGTGGCTTGCGCGGGCAAACATATTGTCATCTTCGTCAAGATTGTCAAGCAAGTCGGTAAGTATGGCCTTGGCCCGGGAATATTCTCCTCTGAGGAAGTAATATTCCCCTTGGTTGAGCTTGTATCGCAAAGTATTGTCTCCGAGAAGCGGGATAAGCTTGGCCTGAGATTCAAGTGCAAGATATGTAAAACGCTCATACTCTGTCGGGTGACTGACGCAAAACGAGGCCATATAGCTATACATCTGCCTCCCCGCGTCATGGTACACACATCGGAGGTCTACAGGCATCCCGACTGTATCAATTGCCTGATAGCTCGAAAGCGCTTCTTGAATAAAACCGGCAAGAGGGAGCAATGTCGCACGGCGCATTTGGAAAAGAGCAACCATTGTGTCGGCCTGAATCTCCTGCGCGACGTCAAGACCGTGTGAATAATGGTAAATGGCCGAGTCGGCATTGAATCCGCTGTAATTTTCTCCAAGAAGCAATTCTGATTCAAGCCGTTCATGCACCGAGATAGGCAGTCTCTCCACCCGGTTGCGCAGGGAGTCAATAATCCGCTGGCGCTTGGCAACATAATTATCTCGGTGGGACAATTCATGGTCAAGACGTTTCAAAATGGCAGACACATCCTCGCTCGTCACAGACGCAGCCATCGCACTGCCACAGAAAGTCAGTGACAACAGGAACAAGAGCAACAACCTATGATATATTCTACTGTGCAGCATTATGGAAAAAGTCTTCATTATGCAAAGATAGCGAATATTCCCCACATTGCAGAGGCTTGTATGTTAACTAAATTTAACGCGGTTGCTTTGTGCCACTTAACGACGGTTATCATTATCTTTGCACCCCGAAAATTCAATATAGCGTATACATGTCATTATCACATGGAAAATCAATGCCGCATGGTATCAAGCGGCAGCTTGCATCTCTCGCTGTCCCCATCTTCATTGAGACATTCCTCATCATGATGCTCGGGGCAGTCGACACTATCATGCTATCACGCCACAGCGACGTGAGTGTAGCCGCCGTCGGGGTTGTCAATCAGATTGTGATGCTGTGTTTCCTCGTTTTCGAGGTCATAAACCTCGGCACGTCGGTTCTATGCAGCCAGTATCTCGGAGCCGGACTAAAAGACAGGCTTGTAACCGTCGTAGGAGTGGCTCTCGCCATAAATCTGCTGACCGGCTGCATCATAAGCGCGACACTCTTTTTCGGTGCCGGAGACATTCTGACAGCGATGGGTCTGAGCGCGGAAATGATGCCCGAAGGACTGGCCTACATGCGCATCGTGGGCGGTCTGGCATTTGTACAAGCCTTGGCAATGACGGTATCGGCCACACTGAGGGCCTGTAACAAGGCGGTCTACCCGATGGCGGTCGTGGCTATTGTAAACGTGCTTAACATCTTTGGCAACTATGCGCTGATTTTCGGCAAGTTCGGACTACCCGCTCTCGGAGTCGAAGGCGCGGCAATCTCTACCGCTGCGGGACGCACTCTGGCCATGATAATGCTTTTTGTCATCATGTTCCGCACAACCATTCCCGCCATCAAGCCGTCGCTTTTCAAGCCATTCCCATTCAAGGAGGTAAAAAATCTGTTGAAGATAGGTATCCCGTCGGCAGGAGAACAGCTTTCCTACAGCTCATCACAGGTCGTCATCACCTACTTCATCAACATGCTCGGGGTAGAGGCGCTTGCCACCCGCACCTATACGGTCAACATCGTCATGTTCGGCTACCTCTTTTGCATAGCTGTGTCACAGGGCGGAGCAATCTGCATCGGACATCTTATCGGGCGGGGCAAAGTGATGGGGACATACCTGCTTGGCCGTTTCGTGATGCGTATATCGGTAATTGTGTCAGTGTCGCTCGCGATACTGATTGCGGCATTTGGCAACTTGATGTTCCATACACTGACAACCAATGCCGCAATAATAAAGATGGGAACCACAATACTGGTAATCGACATCGTGCTTGAACTGGGCCGCGCAATCAACATCTTCGCCACCAACGCGCTCAGAGCTACGGGAGATGTCAATTTCCCGTTCTATATCGGATTGGTCGTTCAGTGGAGTGTCGCGGTCGCGGCAGGCTACATGCTCGGTATTGTCGCTGGACTCGGGATATATGGGATGTGGGCGATGTTCACTCTCGACGAGAATATACGCGGTTTTATCTTTGCCCGGCGATGGCGCAGTTTCAAGTGGGCCGGGAAAAGTTTTGTCGCCCGATAAAAATTCGCTAAATTTGCCCCTTACTTATATACATATATAATATTATAGTATGGTAAACGGATTTTTGCGCGTGGCGGCGGCAGTGCCCCATATCAATGTGGCCGACGTGGACCACAATATAGAACAGATATCTCTCTTGGTCGACAGACTTGAAAAAGAGCAAGTGGATGTGGCCGTGTTCCCCGAGATGTGTATTACAGGATATACCTGTGGCGACCTTTTCCACAGCGCCACCCTTATCAGCGCCGCCCTTGCGGGACTGGAGAAGCTGCGCAAGCTCTCGAAAGGGAAACACATGCACTTCATCGTGGGACTACCCGTAGCTGACGGCTGCACGATGTACAACTGCGCCGCCTTGTTGCGCGACGGAGAGGTGGAGCTGGTTGCAAAATCCTATATTCCAAACTATAATGAATTTTACGAGCGCCGGTGGTGGCGAACCGGAGCTGTACTCACCGGCGATTTTGCCGTCACGCTCCCTTCGGGCGACACGGCGACAGTCCACAGCAACCGTGTGTTCAGCAGCCACGGAGTCAACATCGCCATCGAAATCTGCGAGGATTTATGGGTGCCGGTGCCCCCATCGTGCCATCTCGCAATGGGTGGCGCCGAGGTTGTGTTCAACCTCAGTGCTTCGGATGACCTCATCGGCAAATACCGTTATCTGATATCGCTCATCAAGCAACAGTCGGCCCGGTGCCTCTGCGCCTATGTCTACGCAGGTGCGGGATGGGGAGAATCATCGACCGACCTGACATTTGACGGCAAAGCCATCATTGCCGAAAACGGCTCTATCCTTGCTGCCAACCGACGGTGGAACCCCGACGACAATATATCAATCGCCGACATCGACATTGAGATGCTGCGACACGACCGATTGCACACGACGACCTTTGCCGACTGTGCCGAAATTGAGAATAGCCGTATCACTGTAGAGAAACCTCGCTCCGAGACCAACCCTGTCGCCACACGCCCCCTCTCCTACCGCACTGTCGACCCACGCCCCTTTGTCCCCGCCGGCGACGAGGCCATCGACGACCGCTGTGACGAAATTATCAACATACAGGTGGCAGCCCTTGCACGCCGCCTCGATGCGATACGGTGCAAGACCCTCGTTGTCGGTATCTCTGGCGGACTTGACTCAACCCTCGCGCTGCTCGTGGCCGCAAAGACTTTTGACAGACTGCGCCTTGACCGTAAAGGCATAATAGGCGTGACAATGCCCGGTTTCGGCACCACGGGACGCACCCACGGCAACGCTGTCGCGCTGATGGAATCGCTCGGAATTACGATGCGCGAGATTTCGATTGTAAAGGCTGTCAACCAGCACTTCGAGGACATAGGCCATAACCCCGCAGTGCATGACGTGACCTATGAGAACTCACAGGCTCGTGAACGCACTCAGTTGCTGATGGACATCGCCAACCAAGCCGGGGGAATAGTCCTCGGCACAGGCGACCTGTCGGAACTCGCTCTTGGATGGGCGACATATAATGGCGACCAGATGTCGATGTACGGCATCAACGCCGGCATCCCTAAAACGCTTGTGAAATACCTCGTCAGATGGTTTGCGACGCGCACAGCCGATCCCAAGGGCCGCGACGCGCTCAACGACATCATCGACACCCCCATCAGTCCGGAACTGACCCCCGCCGATGAGGAAGGGAATATCAAGCAGAAGACTGAAGACCTTGTGGGGCCCTACGAGCTGCACGACTTCTTCCTTTATTACACGCTACGTTACAGTTTCTCGCCACAGCGCATCTACATGCTCGCCCGCAAGGCATTTGACCCCGCGGCGTATCCCGACGATGTCATAAAGCACTGGATGCGCACATTCTTCCGCCGTTTCTTCAATCAGCAGTTCAAGCGGTCATGTATGCCCGACGGTCCGAAGGTGGGAAGTGTGTGCCTCTCGCCGCGAGGTGACTGGCGCATGCCGTCAGATGCATCTTCGGCCCTGTGGCTCAAGGAAGTCGACAGCCTTTAGCCGCGACTTGGGGCGAAAAACCGGTTGATTATCACGGCAAGCGCACCATCGCCGGTAACGTTGCACGCTGTGCCGAAACTGTCCATCGCGATATAAAGCGCAATCATCAGAGCGAGCATCGGCTCATCAAAACCAAGTATACTCCCGAGCAGACCGAGCGAGGCCATGATGGCTCCGCCCGGGATACCGGGGGCGGCAATGATGGTTATGCCGAGCATGGCGATGAAATGCAGGAAGGTGCCGAGTTCTACGGGATGTCCATGCAGAATCATCAGCGCGAGGGCACAGGCCACGATTTTCAGAGTGCTGCCCGACATGTGGATGGTGGCGCATAGAGGCACGACAAATCCGGCAATATCCTTGTCGACGCCCATCGCTATAGCCTGCCGCAGCGTGACGGGAATTGTTGCCGCCGACGACTGGGTGCCGAGGGCTGTGAAATAGGCAGGGAGCATGGTGCGCAGCATTCTGAACGGGTTCTGACGCGAGAAACATGCCGCGATGCAATATTGCAGCACGAGAATGAAGACGTGGAGGATAAATATAACCACTATTATCTTGACAAAGCATCCGATAATGGCTCCTACCTGCCCCTCGACAGTCATAATTAGAAAAATACCGAATATGTAGAGAGGCAACAATGGAATAACTGCCGTGTCGATAGTCTTGCCGACGATGATGCGAAACTCGTCAAAGCCGCGCCGCAGCGACGTGCCACCCGAGAACGCCATGCCGAGCCCCATCATGAATGCCAGCACAAGAGCGGTCATTACCGTCATGAGCGGCGGCATCTCGACGGTGAAAAAGGGTGCGACCGACACCGCTTTCTCCACAAGGCTAACCCCTTCTTCTCCCCCAATGAGCGACGGGAAAGTCAGTGTGCCCGTGAAGTAGGACAACAGTCCGGCAAGAAATGTGGCACCGTAGGCAAGCAACGCCGTTGCCACAAGGAGTCGTCCTGCCCGGGAGCCGATGTCGGCAATAGCCGGAGCGACAAATCCGACAATAATCATCGGAATCATAAACCCGAGGAACTGGGAGAAAACGGCGTTGAAGGTTGCAAATATCTGCGCCACCCAGTGAGGAGCGACAATGCCGACAGGGATACCAGCCGCGATGGCTATAGCAACCCGTCCGAGAAGACCTATTCGTAGTTTTTGAATCATAAAACATGGTATTTAACCGCAAAGATAACATTTTCCCGCGCAATGATGTAACTTTTCATATGGATTATTCGTCTAAAGAATAAATATAAACCCCGAAACACTTATGAAAAAGATTATCCTACCCCTTGCAATCGCGTTGCTGCCCGCGGTAATGGCAGCCGGAAGCCGTACCGAGACTTTCGGCGGGTCACTCAACGCCATCACGGCATCATGCGGCCTCGACGTAACCTATAACCCGGGCCACAACTCCACCTCAGTGACCGTCAGCGGCCCTGACAAGGTGATTTCCTATGTCGAAGTCAAGAAAAACGGCTCGACACTGAACATACGCCTGAAAGACAACCATCCCAAGCGGCTCGACCTCAAGGGGGTCACGGTGACTGTCAACGCGCCCGTAGTTTCGAGCATTTCAGCCTCGTCGGCTGCCGACATCGACGTTATAGGAGACTACAAGGTCAACGGCACAATGAAAGTGGCGGCATCAAGCAGCGGCGACGTGAACTTCTCCACCCTCTCGGCCTCGGCACTCCACATCGATGCGTCAAGCAGCGGTGACGTGGAGATTATTACGGTCAACTCCTCCAATGCCAACCTGTCGGCATCGTCAAGCGGCGATATAGAAATAAAAGTAATGACATGCTCTGAACTGAACACCGTAGCATCAAGCAGCGGTGACATCGAGATAGGATCGCTCAGCGGCAAGAGAATTGCAGCAAGCGCATCATCGGGAGGCGACATCGAGGTTAAGAACCTGTCGGGCGAAAGCGTGAATGCCAGTGCATCGTCGGGTGCATCGATAAAACTGACCGGCAACGCCACCAATGGACAGTTTAGCGCGTCATCGGGTGCAACCATCGAAAAGCGCAGCCTCAAAGTTAAAAACACCAGCGTCAGCACCTCGTCGGGAGGCTCGGTGAAACAGTAAAGTTTAATTCATAATGCATAATTGGCTTGCGCCGCGCATGGTTGCTGATTATGCATTATGAATTTCTATCTTAAAGATTACAGGACGGGTGCCGTCGGGACAGCTTGCTATGGCTGTTGCGGCGGCACTGTTGCGTCCGTGGCATGCCTTGGGGTCGGCAAGCGTGGCCCGGATGCTTTCCCATGCTTTTGGGCAGAACCCCTCGGGGCACGAGCCATCGCTACTGGAAAATGTCGCCCCGCACTCCATCGAGTCACACGCACCCGCTTCAGGGTCGTCGAGATATAGCGACTGGATGTCCATGTAGCACTCCTTGCGCAACACCGTCACACGACAGGGGGGTATCGTCACCGGAGAGGTATTCGTGACACTGCCGGAACACTTCCGGTTTTCTGCCGCCGAGACCCATCGCGGAAGAGCCGACACGGCTGCGGCGATTGCCGATAGTTTGAAAAAGCGCCGCCTATCCATTGGCACCCTCCCCTGCGGCAAGCATAGCGAGAAATTCATCCTCGCCGATGACGGAAACGCCGAGCGACTGCGCTTTTTCAAGC
>CAMWRO010000001.1 GCA_947176615.1 uncultured Porphyromonadaceae bacterium | reverse complement strand
TTTCATCTCTTTTCCATCAAACACGGCATAGGAAAAACGGCTTATCCAATCGCCCAAAACAATCACCCGCGACGAGGGCGCAACGGGGGTATCGAGCATGATGTGCTGGTGGCCGAAAACGAAATAATCGATATTTTCACCGGGGTTCTCGCGGTTATATTCCCGCGCAAACCTGACAAGGGAATTTTCATCGGGCTTCTCGGGTGCCGGGGCATAGCCTCCGGCCTTGCGGGAATGTGACGACCAGCTCCGGGCAAAGCCGACGGTCAGCCTCGGGGGGAGGAGGGAGTAGAGCCGCTGGGCCGTCGTGCAGCGGAACAGCGACCGCAGCATCCTGAACGACCGGGGAAGGTCGCCCACGCCGTCGCCATGTTCGAGAAAAAATTTTTTACCGTCAATCTCGGTTATCATCGCCCCGTCATGAAGGGTGAAACCGATTTCAGCGGGAAGGTAGTCAAATATCCATATATCATGATTGCCTTTGAACCACGTTATTTCAACCCCGGCGTCGGCAAGCTCGGCAAGCGCGCCGAAAAAGCGGGTGTGACCGCGCGGGACGACCGTCTTGTATTCCCACCAGTAGTCGAGCACGTCACCGAGGAGGAACAGCCTGCGGGCGCGCGGCGCAATCGAGTGCAGAAACTCGACAACACGTCGCTCGTGGGCCTTCGGGTCGCTGATATACCGCGCCCCGAGGTGCAGGTCGCTGATGAAATAGGTCAGGTCGCGCATTGACTGTGTTGTGAACAATTACAGGAAACCGAGGTCGAGCTTGGCCTCCTCGCTCATCATATCCTTGGTCCACTCCGGCTCGAAGACGATGCGGATGTCGACACTCTTTATCCCGTCGATGCTTTCCAGCTTTATGCGGGCATCCTCGACAAGAAAATCAGCCGCGGGACAGTTGGGCGCGGTGAGAGTCATGTCGACCTTCAGATTGCCGTCATCGTCAAGGTCTATCTTATATATGAGGCCGAGACTGTAGATGTCAACGGGTATCTCGGGGTCATAAACCGTCTTGAGCATCATGACGATTTTTTCTTCTATGGCAAGTTTTTCTTCTGCTGTCATAATGACAAAATTAAAAATTTTCCCACAAAAATACAAATTCCGCATAAAAGATAAAAAATTTATCTCTCCCGTGAACCATTCTGACTGCCGCGTGTTTTAAAAGTACATAGCAAAATTACTTTTTCCATTGCAAGAAATGTGATAATGATTGGTTTATTATCTAAGCGAGAAGACGTTGTGACAACATCTTCTCGTTTGGTTTATATATAGCGATAAATCGCGATGCAGGGACAAACCCATAAAAAAGGTGAAGGGTGAAGATAATACCTTGTTAAAATATTATCTTCACCCTTCACTTTTCACTTTTCACTTTATACAAGGTGGGCGATGAGTTCTTCGCGGTCACCGGGGAGGAGGTCGATGACAGGAATTTCAATCATCGTGTAGGCCCCCGGGGCAAGACGCATCGAAGCGCGGGCAACCCCGACAAGGAGCTGTGCGGTCAACGCGGGATTGTTGATTGACATGTTGAACTCGAAACGCTGGTTCTGGGTCTTGCCCGAAACACCCTTGCGCACCATGTGGACTCCGTGGCCCATATCCTTAACCTCGTCGACCGAGGCAACGGCCATGACGTGGGTTTCGTCAGAGGCGAAATAAGGGTCTTCCTTCACGGCGCGGGCGACATCGTCGAGCGATGCGCCGTCTTCAAGCTCGACATACACCATGCGGCGGTGCATTCCGTCGCCTTTGGGCATCGTCATCGACAGGGCGTTTTTAACGCCCGGCTTGGACTTTACACACACGGTGTGGCCCATGCTCATGCCGGGGCCGAAATTGGTATAGGTCAACCCCTTGGGGGCGGCGGCCTGAAGGAGCGTGCGCACTACCGAGTCGCTTCCGGGGTCCCATCCGGCCGAGATTACCGCAACCTTGCCATGCTCGCGGGCAACCTTGTCGAGCGAGCGGCGCAGGTCGAGAATAGAGGTGTGGATGTCGAAACTGTCGACTGTGTTGATGCCCATCGCAAGATACTGAAGGGCATACTTCTCTACCTCGCGGGTGGGGGTGCAGAGGATGGCGACATCTACCGTGCCGAGTTCCTTGATGTCAGTGACAACTTTGTAGCAGGAAATCTCGGCGGGGATTTCGGCGACATTACGCCTTACGACACCGGCAATCTCAAAGTCGGGGGCGGTTTCAAGCGCCTCGACCACAAACCGGCCTATATTGCCGTAACCGACTACGGCAGCTCTGATTTTAGTCATAGTGTTCTATTATTTTGATACGATTGCCTCGGTATCGCGGGCAATCATGAGTTCTTCGTCAGTGGGGATAACCACAACCTTGACGCGCGACGCGGGGGTTGAAATGACAGTCTCGGTGCCACGGGTGCGGGCATTGAGTTCCTTGTCAATCTCCACGCCCATGAAAGCGAGGGGAGCGCACACGTTTTCACGCACACCTGTCTGGTTTTCGCCGACACCGCCTGTGAAGACGATGATGTCGACGCCGCCCATCTCGGCCGCATAGGCACCCACATATTTAATAATACGCTGCTCATACATGTCGAGAGCCATTGTGGCGCGCTCGTCACCGGCATTGACAGCAGCCTCGATTTCGCGCATGTCGCTTGAAATTTCGCTGACACCGGCCACGCCGCTATCTTTATTGATAATCTTCTGCAGATCGGTCGCGCTGAGATTGTGCTTGAGCATGAGGTAGACAAGCGCACCCGGGTCGACATCGCCCACGCGGGTACCCATCATCAGGCCCTCGGTGGGGGTCAGGCCCATCGATGTATCCACGCTCTTGCCGTTGAGCACTGCGGTAATCGAACCGCCGTTGCCGACGTGGCAAGTGATGATTTTCTGAGTGTTTATGTCGACTCCAAGGAACTCGCACACGCGGGCCGACACATAACGGTGGCTGGTTCCGTGGAACCCGTAGCGGCGCACACCGTCTTCCTTATAATATTTGTAAGGGAGGGCATACATGTAGCTCTTGGCCGGCATCGTCTGGTGGAAAGCGGTGTCAAACACTGCCACCTGAGGCACGCTCGGCATGAGGGCGGTTATAGCGTCGATGCCGGTCATGTTGGCGGGATTGTGCAGCGGGGCGATGTCATAGCACTCCTTGATTTTTGCCTTGACTGCATCGTCGATGAGAACGCTGGCGTTGAATTTCTCGCCGCCGTGAACGACGCGGTGACCCACGGCGTCAATCTCGTCATAGCTCTTGATGCAGCCTTCGACAGGATCGGTCAGGATATTGAGGATAGCCTGAACAGCGCCCTTGTGGTCAGCAAGGCCGAGCTCGACGATGGCCTTTGAGCCGTCGGCTTTTTTATATTTGAGGAAACCGTCGTTGAGACCGATTTTTTCGACACCGCCCTCGGCCATAACGTCAGATGTGGCAGTATCGATGAGCTTATATTTGACCGAGCTGCTACCGCAGTTTAAGACAAGAATTTTCATGATTTTATAGTGAGATTAGATGATTGGTAACTCCGTTATTTTCCGGCTTTCAGACCGATTGCCTGATTACAGGTGATGATGACAGTCTTGTAGATGTCTTCGGGGAAACATCCGCGCGACAGGTCGTTGACCGGAGCGGCAAGGCCCTGAAGAACGGGACCCACGGCCTGAACGCCGCCAAGACGCTGCACGAGCTTGTAGGCGATGTTGCCCACTTCGAGCGAGGGGAACACGAGTACGTTGGCACGGCCACTGAGGGGGCTGTCGGGAGCCTTGCTGTGAGCCACGCTGGGAACGAGGGCGGCATCGGCCTGCAATTCGCCGTCAAGATTCAGATCGGGGTCAAGCTCATGGGCAAGCTTGGCAGCCTCGATAACCTTGTCGACACGCTCGCTCTTGGCGCTACCCTTGGTCGAATAGCTGAGGATGGCGACACGCGGCTCGATTCCGGCGATGTCACGGGCAGTCTTGGCCGACGACACGGCAATCTGCGCGAGCTCGGCGGCAGTGGGGTCGGGCACCACGGCGCAGTCGGCGAAAATCAGCAATCCGTTGGTGCCGAAAGGAGAATCCTCGGGAAGCACCATGACGAAAGCGCCCGAAACGACACTGATGCCGGGCATTGTCTTGATTACCTGAAAAGCAGCGCGGAGCACGTTGCCGGTAGTGTTCATCGCACCAGCCACCTGACCGTCGGCGTCACCGGCCTTTACCATGAGGCAGCCGAGATAAAGCGGGTTGGCGGCAGTCATGCGCGCCTGCTCCATCGTTATACCCTTGCTCTTGCGAAGGTCAAAGAAAAGCGGCGCATACTTGTCGATAACCTTCTCGTCGGCGGGATTGACGATTGTAGCGCGCGATATATTGTCAAGCGACAGCTCCTTGGCCATACCCATAATCTCTTTGGGGTCGCCAATGAGGATAACGTCGGCGATTTCGTCGGCGATGATGCGGTCGGCCGCAGTCAGTGTGCGAGGCTCGGTGCCTTCGGGCAACACGATGCGCTGGCGCATGGCCTTGGCATTTTCAGTAAGTTTGTCAAAAAGTCCCATAACTCTTAGGATTGATTCTATATTTAGGTAATTTTTATATCCTATGATTCGATAGCCGCAAAGTTACAAAGATTTGCCGCCATTCCCAACGCTTGGTGTCTAAAAAATTAAAGCCTCCCTACAAAATCTGTCGCCATGTTTAAACGTTTTTATATTATCATGGATGTCCTGACTCCCCAACAACGCCGCCGCTGTATGCAGGCCAATAAAAGTTTCGGAACCAAGCCTGAACTGGCCTTGGGCCGATTGCTGTGGAGTTGCGGCCTGCGTTACCGCAAACATCCTAAAAATGTCACCGGACGGCCCGATTTCTGTATCAGGAAATACCGGCTGGCCATATTTGTCGACGGCGAGTTCTGGCACGGGCGCGACTGGGAAGATAAAAAGAAAAACCTGAAGGGGAACCGCGACTTCTGGATTGCGAAAATAGAGCGCAACATCGAGCGCGACCGCCGTGTCAACACCACTCTTTCTGCAGATGGGTGGAAAGTGTTCCGGTTCTGGGAGACCGACATCAGAAAACACCCCGGCCGCTGTATCGGCGCCGTTCTCCGCTATCTCGCCGGCTTCACGAGCGAATCCGCACCACAGTACATCCCCGCCGACTACACTCTTGATACCCCCTCGATACTCCTCGCCGCCGAAACAGGGGAGGAATATGGAAAAGAATAGATCATTTTATACCTCAATACCTTGTTCTTTTGCAATACTTCTGAGCCTGTCCATTTTAGGCTTGCTATTGTTGTTTAACCCCCATTGATTAGAAACCACTACTTTTATTCCATCAATTGTCTTAATAATATCGCTTTCATCCATAAACCATCGTCTGGCATCTCGTACTTGGTTTATGTCCTCAATAAAATTTTTTCTGCCGAATAATTCATATAATTGCCGGAATCTCAAAGCGTAATTTTTCTCCAATATTTGCCGTATCAAGCCATAAGCATATCGTTGTACAGTTCCATTATTGCGTTTCATCTGTGAAACACCATTTGACTCACGAATACCGTCATTGCTCGCCCGCCCTTCAGCATTAAGCGATTCTGACGCGGGTATGCTCACATTAAAAACCACTTGGCTTAACGCCGACTCTATGACATCCACATTCTCCCCTCGTTCCACGAGATATTTTTTCAACGCGTCAAACACGTCTTTTTGAAATTTATCTGACGTAATTTCAGAAAGCAATCTATCCACGTCAGATTTAAACTTCAATTTAGATTCCTGCTTTTTTATATATTCCAAGATGGAATCAACCGAGAACTTGTCTTCGGAAAAAAGTGACACAAAATCGGGGCCCCCGGCCTCATTAGCATCAAATATTGCTCTCAACACGGAAACCGGCCGAGAACCATCGCCTATTTTTTTATAATATACCTCTATTTCATCACCGATATATATACCGACGGGGACCTCAAGCTGTTTCATATAAGAAACCAGCTGCTCGATATTCTTTTGAGTCTTTATATGGCTCGGTTTCTTTATTTCAATTACAAATTTATTTTTGTCATCTTTGGAGACAACGATATCGGGAATCAGCCTTTCGGTAGATCCCAGTTGCAAGGTCGGCTGTTCGCTTATCTGTTCATCACTCCAGCCAAGACCATTCTCTAAAAGCAAATCTTTAAGAGAGTTTTGATATTCAATTTCAGTCTGCGTATTCGCATATCTCATGGACCGGCAAATACTACTCCAATCTCTCATAAAACAGATGTATAAATTAGATGTGGAAAATAACGCCCATTTTATTTAGGTGATTGCCAGAACCATGCCTCGTCGGTGGTGATGCGGCGGGCAGTGGTGTAGTTGGAATCCACGGGTGTCAGGGCGACAACGACTCCCTGCTGATGGGACGAGGGTCCCTCAGGCTCGGCCTGCTGGATTGTGTTGCACGACATGATATACAGATTCTTGGCCATATATTCATCGAGGTATTCCTCCTTGGTCTGCTTGATCTGATGGTTCCAGTTGGCATCCTCGTTAAGGACAAGCGGCAAGTCATGCTGCAAGCGGTAACGCACTTCCGAGGGGCCGAGCAGAAGGCCGTTTTCATCGGAGACAAAGGCGGCAAATGTCGGGTCGAGCCACACCCATTTGTCGAGCGACTCGCTCCACGCCACACATATCACATGGCAGTCGCTGTCGGTGTCCCAAGCCTTTGACTGGCAGGTGACATAGCGCGCCGGAATACCCTCGGCAAGCAGTGCCTCGGTCAGCACAAAAGCAAGCATGCGGCAGTTGACACCGCGATTGTCACGACGACATATATCATACATGTTCCTAAGGTTCAGCTGACCTTCGGGCCAAACCGAGCTACCGTCGTGGGGAATCGAGTCGTGAACCCAGTAAAGCAGCCGTTTCATGCGCGAGATGTCATCGCCGTTTCCGGCGATGCTGTCGAGGTTGAACCGCTCCCTTGACAGCGCGAGCAGCGAGTCGGCAGCCGGAGCGTAGCTGAACGGGGAGCCGTCAGTCTCCGCCGCACAATAGGCCGGAGATTCTTTAAGCAACTGGAGTTTGGTCTTGAAAAAATCGAGACTTTTGCCGGTTTCTTCCTGCTGTCTGAACGTGGCGGCTACATCACCCATGCCCGTCTTTTCGGCGACACTGATAAGGTGGGGCAATGCCGGGACAGTGATGTTGGGCATGAACGAAGATTCGTTATTGTTGTATTTTTCAACCGTTTTCACCATTTGGGCAAGATAGTCTTTCAATCCCGGCCAAGCGAGATAAGCAGCCGGATTAGCAGGATAAACCGAATCATTCTCGCTGTAATACACCGGGCCGTTGACAGTGACGTTCTTCAACCCGGGACACTCATACCAGTCAAAGTTGGACCTGACGAGTATCGGGCCGTTGAAAACCACCTCGCTGAGTTGCGGACAGTTTCCGGCGACAGTATTGGCCGAACTTGTGACCGGACCGTTGAACTCCATGCGTCTCAGCCGTGGACAGTTTAAGGCAAACGTCCCGTCAAAATGCATCAGAGGGCCGTTGACAGTGACACTTTCAAGATTGGGCAGTCCGTAGAAACACCCGCCGGGGAGATAGTCGGCCCCGCCGTAGACAATTGTTTTCAACCCGGTCAGATTTTCGTCACTCGGATTCAGGCCGTGACCGTTGACAGCAGGAAGTTCAAGCCGCGTCAGAGCTGTGTCGCCATAAATCCAGTAGTCACCGAGCGTGACCCCCTCGGGCACCTTCATCTCCCTGACTTGGGAGCGGTTAAAGGCCATCGCCTCGATAGCGTCAAGGCGCGAGGGGAGGACGACCTCCTCAACCGGCGAGTCGGCAAACATTATGACCGGGATTGCGGCCTGAGACGTGATGAAGAAAGAACGGCCGCCGGGAAACGCCACAAATGGCCGTCCCGACTTGTCAAACGTCACATCTTTTAAATCAACCCGTCTGATCTTGCGCCCCGTCTCCTGATGGAGCGAGTCGCGGCCGCAAAGCCAGCGCAGATGCCTCACGTCATCGTTGTTGAGCGTCCCTTTCAGCGTGAGGTCGTCGACATCGGCTGCTGCGTCGGCTGAAAGCAGTGTGGTGAATGTTCCCGGAGTCTTGACCTCCACGGTCACCGACCGTGAGGCTGCGAAAGCCGGGATACAGAGCAGGGCGCCTACAACGGCCCATCGGAAAATAATTGATAAAGACATGGTTTTAAAAAGGCATTATTACAACTGCTGCAAAGTTAATAATTTAAAGCAAATAGTAACTAACTATTTTTTGATATTCGCAAAAAACTGCGTAAATTTGCGATACTTATTGATGTGATTTAAAAATACAGATTATAATCTATGGCACAGATAAAATGCGTGGGCATTCTCACCTCGGGAGGTGACGCCCCGGGCATGAACGCCGCAATCCGCTCGGTTACCCGCTCGGCTATCTTCGGCGGACTGAAAGTCAAGGGTATCTACCGCGGTTACCGCGGTCTGATTACCGACGAAATCGTCGAGTTCAAGACTCAGAATGTTTCCAACATCATTCAGGCCGGAGGCACCATCCTGAAAACGGCCCGCTGCAAGGAGTTCACCACCCCCGAAGGCCGTCAGCTCGCCTATGACAACATGCGCCGCCATGAAATCGACGCCCTCGTGGTCATCGGCGGTGACGGCTCGCTGACCGGCGCCCGCATCTTTGCCAACGAGTTCAACTTCCCCATCATCGGCCTTCCCGGCACAATCGACAACGACCTCTACGGCACCGACACCACTATCGGCTATGACACCGCCCTCAACACAATCATGGAATGTGTCGACAAAATCCGTGACACCGCCACGAGCCACGAGCGTCTTTTCTTCATCGAGGTAATGGGGCGCGACGCCGGATTCCTCGCGCTCAACGGCGCGATTGCGTCGGGTGCCGAGGCGGCCATCATCCCCGAGATTTCAACCGAGGTCGACCAGCTTGCCGAACTTATCGAAAACGGTTTCCGCAAGAGCAAGAACTCGTCGATAGTGCTCGTGGCCGAGAGTCCCGTCACCGGCGGCGCGATGGCGCTTGCCGAGCGTGTCAAGAACGAGTATCCCGGCTATGACGTGCGCGTCTCCATCCTCGGACACCTCCAGCGAGGCGGCTCCCCGACAGCCCACGACCGCATCCTTGCATCGCGCATGGGCGCGGCTGCAATCGACGCGCTTCTTGAAGACCAGCGCAACGTAATGATCGGTATCCGCAACGATGAGATTGTCTATGTCCCCTTCTCCAAGGCCATCAAGAACGACAAACCCATCAACCGCGAGCTTCTCGACACCCTGCGCCGTCTGTCGATTTAAAAATCCACATAAAGTTGAAAAAGTCAACAGTCTGTTGGCTTTTTCAACTTTTCCAACTTCAATAATGCGATGATTCAGGTCACAAGCGTTTCCAAAAGCTACGAGCGGCTGCAAGTGCTCCACGACATCAATCTGTCGATTGGTGACGGGGAATTTGTGTCTATCGTTGGGCCGAGCGGGGCGGGCAAAACCACCCTGTTGCAGATTATCGGCTCCCTTGAGCGTCCTGACAGCGGAATCGTGGCCTACGACGGCGAGGACATCGTGGCGATGAAAGAGGAACGCCGCGCCCGTTTCCGAAACCGCAACATCGGATTCGTGTTCCAGTTCCACCAGCTGTTGCCCGAGTTCACAATCAACGAGAATGTCGCAATGCCCGCGATGATAGGCGGCCGGAGCCGCCGCGAGTCAATGGCCCGCGCAGCCGAAATCCTGACCCGCATGGGACTCGCCGACCGCCTCGACCATCGCCCCTCACAGCTGTCGGGCGGAGAGCGGCAACGCGCCGCCGTGGCCCGCGCCCTCATCAACGACCCGAGGGTAATACTTGCCGACGAGCCGTCGGGAAGCCTTGACAGCCAAAACCGCCGAGAGCTCTACGACCTCTTTTTCAAGCTGAGGCAGGACACCGGGATGACATTCGTCATCGTTACCCACGACGAGTCGCTTGCTGCTGACAGCGACCGCATTATCCACATGAAAGACGGACAGATTATCGCATGAAACACCGCATTTTAGCACCCGTTGCCATCCTTGCCGCACTCACCTCGTGCAGCATCAACGAAGACACCGTCGACGGACCCGTCGACAAGACACTCTATGACATCGTGACATTTGACGGCAATGTCGACGGCCATGCCCGTTTTTCGTTTCAGCAGGTCAACGACTCCCCGCTCATAAACCTCGTTGCCCAAGGCGAACTGCAATCCGACGACCTCAAGGAGGGAGCGCGTCTATACATTATATATATCCCCGAGAGCGGACTCCCCTACACATCGGGCAATATCACCCTGCGCGGGGCCGCGTTTATCAACTCGGGCCCTGTCGTCGAGCAAGAGATGAACGATGACATGAGCCTGTGGAACCGCGACAAAGTTTATGTCTACAGCCTGTGGCGCAGCGGCAACTATATCAACCTCCACTGCCGTCTGGCCTACAGCTCAGAGCCGCGCACATTCCGCCTCACCGTCGACCCCGCCACCATCGGCAACGAATATCCCGACCTCTATATCCACCACGAAATGGCCTCCCCCACCGACAACCACGACCGAGGCTACTACGCATCATGGGACATGACCCCCGTCTGGACCCTCCCCTCCACCCGCGGCGTAACAATCCACGTCGCCAACTCCAACCTCCCCCAGACCACATTCACTTTCAGCAAGTGAAAAGCAGAATGAGCTCGAATCAGAACTATAATAAAATTGTAAATGTTAATAATGTAACTAATTCCCGGGGTTAATATCATTAAAACTTGCGGTATAGACATAATTGTATTATATTTGCAAAAATAAGTAATGGGCTGAAATTATTTAATATACAACTATGATACGTTCAATTCCCAATCCTCCTATGGGCCAAGAAGACATTACCCGTTTCCGCCGCCACTTGGAGAAACATCTCCGAGGAAATTTTAGCGCCAAAGAACGGGAGGTGATAGCTTCTCGGGAAGCTCGTGCAAAAATGAATGTTCAACGAATAATCGCCAATTGTGGCGGAAAGAACCCGCTGCTTGGATATTGATTTCCAAATACGGATTATGAATGATGCAGACTACGAGAGTATGTCTGCCTTTTCCTGCGGGGTTAAAAGTCTTGACGATTTCTTTAGATACGAGGTACGAGAATGCGTAAATAGACATTACCTTGCAGCTTTTTGTGCCGTCTTAAACAATGGAGAAATTGCAAGTGCCTTTACTCTAATGAACGATGCCCTCATGATTGGCGGGGAAACAGAGAAATCTGATTTTATTGAAGGTCTCAGATATGAAGTAGGAACGGACACTGTCGATTTTTTCAACCGACAAACATCCTATCCGGCCATTAATATAGGCCATCTTGGAGTTGCTACCGCCTACCAAAATCACGGTATCGGCATGGCAATCGTAGACCTTGTTGCTGATACTTTTTCCAAATACAGACAGGCTGGTTGTCAATTTATTACTATTGACTCGTTAAACAATCCTCGTACAACCAAATTTTACCTCGCCAACGGCTTTTCTTTTCAAACTGACAGAGATTTTTATTCACTTACAAGACGTATGTACCGTATATTATAATGCTCTAAATAATTAAACGCGCCCCCGGCATTATATCGCAAATGCCGGGGGCGCGTTTAATTATAGACTTTTGTGAAACGGGTACTATCGGGCGTCGGGGTGGCCTTCGTAGTAGTTGACGTAGGCGCGGTTGACGAGGCGGGTGCCTCCGGGGGTCGGGTAGTCGCCCGAGAAATACCAGTCGCCGGGGCAGGTGGGGACGGCCTGATGGAGGCCGTCGAGCGACTGATAGATGATGTCGACCTCGGCGTTGATGTCGCCGTCGCGGGTAAGCATCTCCACAATCTTTGCCGACACCTCCTCGGGGGTAAACGGCTCGTAAATAGCCTTGACACAGTTTTCAATCTCGCTGTCGGGCAATCCTTCCTGAGCTTTGCAGCGGCGATAGGTCTCGTCGAGAATATCGGCGCGGCCTGTGTCTTTCAGCAGCTCCACGGCGGCGCGGAAGGCTACAAATTCGCCCATGCGCGACATGTCGATGCCGTAGTAGTCGGGGTAACGCACTTGCGGCGACGAGGATACCACGACAATCTTGCGCGGATGGAGGCGGTCAAGCATCTTGAGAATCGACTGCTTGAGCGTGGTGCCGCGCACAATGGAGTCGTCGATGACCACGATGTTGTCCTTGTAGTTCTCGATAATGCCGTAGGTCACGTCATAGACGTGGGCGGCGAGGTCGTTGCGCGACTCTCCTTCGGCGATGAACGTGCGCAGTTTGATATCCTTTATGGCGACTTTCTCCACCCGCAGGTTCCGGCTCATGATTTCGTCGAGTCTCTGCGGCGAAAGAGTCCCGTCACTGCTCGCGGCAAGGATTTCCTCCTGCTTGATGTGGTTCATCTGCTTTTCAAGCTCGGTCACCATGCCGATAAAAGCCACCTCGGCCGTGTTGGGGATAAAGGAGAAAACGCTGTGGGCAAGGTCATTGCCGATGCTTTTCATCACGGCGGGAACAATGTTGCGGCCCAATTGCTTGCGCTCGCGGTAAATGTCGGCATCGCTGCCTCGGGAGAAATAGATGCGCTCAAACGAGCATCGCTGATTTTCCTTTTCGCCCAAAATGTCGGTGACGGTGATTTCGCCCTGCTTGGTGACAATAATCGCGCTGCCGGGTGTCAGCTCCCTGACTGCCGCACGGGGGACATTCAAGGTGGTCTGAATCACAGGGCGTTCCGATGCCACGACGACAATCTCGTCGTCATAATAGTAGAACGCGGGACGGATGCCCTTGCTGTCACGCAGAGCCATCATGTCACCCGAGCCGGTGGCGGCGCAGATTACAAATCCGCCGTCCCACGTCGGAGCGGCCGCCTCAAGCACGTTTCTAAGGTCGATGTTTTCCTCGATGGCGAGGCCCAGCTGCGGGTCGACGAGCGTGTCACGATACTTGCGGTAGACGCGGTGGTTCTCCTTGTCGAGCGCGTCGCCAAGCTGCTCAAGCAGCACAATCGTGTCGCTGTAAAGGCGCGGATGCTGACCGCGGGCGACAATCGACTTGAAAACATCGTCGACATTGGTCATGTTGAAGTTGCCACACATCAGCAGGTTGCGCGACCGCCAGTTGTTGCGGCGCAGAAATGGATGGACATAGGAGATTCCGCTCTTTCCCGTGGTGGAATAGCGCAGATGCCCCATGTAGATTTCACCGAGAAACGGCGCCTCGCTTTCAATCCATTCGGCATCATGGCTGTCAATGTCGGCCTGCGAGACGCTGCGGCGCACATTGTCAAATATCTCCTGAATCGCACTCGACCCGAGGGCCCTTTCGCGGAACACATATTCCTGTCCCGGCTCGGCATGCTTTTTCACAACCCCGATTCCGGCACCCTCCTGCCCGCGGTTGTGCTGTTTTTCCATCAGCAGGTAGAGCTTGTTGATGCCGTAAAGGTATGTTCCGTATTTTTTCTTATAATATTCGAGCGGCTTGAGCAACCTGATCATCGCCACGCCGCACTCATGTTTCAGCGGTTCCATAATGGAATGGTTTAAGGTTTAGGAGGGAGGTCTGAGGTTTGGGGTTAAAGTGTTTAATTCGCTATTACCTAAACCTCAGACCTCCCTCTAAACTTAGCGTATAAACAACAGTTCGCGATACTTGGGAAGTGGCCACATTTCGTTGTCGACCATCAGTTCGAGCTTGTCGATGTGGTAGCGCACACGGTCGAGGCAGGGAGCGACAGTCTCGGAATAGGCAATCGCTTTCTCACGCTCGTTTTCGATGCGGTTGGCTGCCTTGCGGGCATCTACCATCTTGTCGACCTCCTCGCGGATGGTGGCGGTGTGGTGCATGATTTTCTCAACGGTAGCCGAGTCCTGAGCCGACAGCTCGATACCCTTGTTGCCGGGGAAAAGGGTGCGGATCTTGACCATGTTGTCAAGCAGAATCGACAGATAGCGGGTGGCGACAGGCACGATGTGGTTGATGGCAAGGTCGCCGAGCACGCGCGCCTCAATCTGAATCTTCTTGGTATACATCTCCCACTTCACCTCGTTGCGGGCGGCAAGCTCGACGGGGGTCATGACTCCGGTCTTGCCAAACATCTCGATGGTTTCGGGACGAAGGTATGCGTCAAAGATGCGGGGAACATTGGTCTCGCAGTCAAGGCCGCGGCGGGCGGCTTCCTCTTTCCATTCGTCGCTGTAACCGTTGCCGTCAAAGTGGATTGCGCTCGACTTCTGGAGCAGAGCCTTGATTTCGGCAAGAAGGGCGTGATGGAGGTCTTCGCCTTTTTCGAGACGGACGTCAACTTTCTCCTTGAACTCGGCAAGCTGTTCGGCCATAGCGGCGTTAAGCGCAATCATGGCCGAGCCGCAATTGGCACTCGACCCTACGGCGCGGAACTCGAAGCGGTTGCCGGTGAAAGCGAAGGGCGATGTGCGGTTGCGGTCGGTGCTGTCCATGAGGATTTCGGGAATCTGTGACACACCGAGGTGCAGTTCCTCTTTCCCGGCCATAGCGATAAGCTCGTCCTTGTCAGATTTCTCGATTTTTTCAAGAATTTCGGCGAGATGGCTGCCGGTGAAAATCGAGATGATGGCCGGGGGTGCCTCGTTGGCACCGAGACGGTGGCCGTTGGTTGCTGACATAATCGAAGCCTTCAGCAGCGCGTTGTGGCGATGCACGGCGGCCATGACGTTGGCGACAAATGTGATGAACTGGAGGTTGTCCTTGGGAGTCTTGCCCGGGGCAAAGAGCAGCACGCCGGTATCGGTGCCGAGGCTCCAGTTGTTGTGCTTGCCCGAGCCGTTGATTCCGGCAAACGGTTTTTCGTGGAGCAGCACGCGGAAATTATGGCGGCGCGCAACTTCACCCATTACCGACATGAGCAGCATGTTGTGGTCGTTGGCAAGGTTGGTCTCCTCAAAGATGGGGGCGAGCTCAAACTGGTTGGGGGCAACCTCGTTGTGGCGTGTCTTGGCGGGAATGCCGAGCTTGTGACACTCGATTTCGAGGTCGAGCATGAAAGCCTCGACACGCGAGGGAATCGCGCCGAAATAGTGGTCTTCAAGCTGCTGGTTCTTTGCCGACTCGTGGCCCATCAGCGTGCGGCCGGTCATGGCGAGGTCGGGACGCGCGTTGTAGAGAGCCTCGTCGACCAGAAAGTATTCCTGCTCCCATCCGAGGTTGGATATGACATGCTTGACTTTGGGGTCAAAGTAGCGTGCCACTGCTGTCCCTGCCTTGTCGACAGCTGTCAGGGCGCGCAGCAGCGGGGTCTTGTAGTCAAGCGACTCGCCGGTATAGGAGATGAAGATTGTCGGGATACACAGGGTATTGTCCATGATGAACGCGGGCGACGAGATGTCCCACGCCGAGTAGCCGCGGGCCTCGAAGGTGTTGCGGATACCGCCGTTGGGGAAGCTCGATGCGTCAGGTTCCTGCTGAACGAGCAGCTTGCCTGAGAAAGTCTCGACAACCCCGCCTTTGCCGTCATGCTCGATGAATGCGTCATGTTTCTCGGCGGTGGTCTCGGTCAGGGGCTGGAACCAGTGGGTGTAGTGGCGGGCTCCATTATCGATTGCCCAGCGTTTCATCCCTTCGGCGACGCTATCGGCAACCTCGCGGGAGAGAGGCTCCTTGTTGTCAATCGCGTTGATAAGGGCCTCGTAGGTGTCACGCGGAAGATATTCAAACATCTTGTTGCGGTTGAACACATACTTGCCATAGTACTCCTCGGGTCTTTCTGAGGGAAGGGCAACCGGCACCGCCTTGCGGTTGGATGCCTCCTCGACGACCTTGAATCTTAACATTGACATAATCTTTAAAGTGATAATAATTAGTGAATAGGTCTATTATTTTTTATTAGTGAACGGACGTGATGACAGCCGGGCCATTGCAGCGCGGGTGTTTTCGAGAGTATTGAACGCGGTCAGGCGGAAATAACCCTCACCGGCCTTGCCAAACCCGCTTCCCGGTGTTCCGGCGATATTGTACTTTTCGAGCAACAGGTCAAAAAACTCCCACGAAGTCATGCCGTCGGGAGTTTTAACCCATAGATAGGGCGAATTAACGCCGCCGACGGCCTGCAGACCGGCCTCGGCAAGGCCGGCACGCATTATCGCGGCATTTTCCATATAGTAACCCACGGTTTCCGCAACCTGCCTGCGCCCTTCGGGAGTGTATAGCGCCTCGGCCGCACGCTGGCTCAGATAGCTCGCCCCGTTGAACTTGGTCGACTGGCGGCGGTTCCACAGCGGGTTGAGCGCGACACGCTCTCCTCGGCTGTCGACACCTTTCAGGCATCGCGGCACAACGGTATATCCCAGCCTTATCCCGGTGAATCCCGCCGTCTTGGAAAAACTGCGGAACTCGATGGCACATTCCCTCGCACCGTCGATTTCATAAATCGAGCGCGGAACGTCATCCTCGGTGATATAAGCCTCATAGGCCGAGTCAAAGAGCAGCAACGCCCCGTGGGCGAGGCAATAGTCAACCCACACTTTCAACTCGTCGCGGGTGAGCGCGGTCCCGGTGGGATTGTTGGGGTAACACAGATAGATGATGTCAGGCGAGGTCTCGGGCAGCTCCGGCACAAAGCCGTTTTCAGCCGTGCAGGGCAGCAGCTCTATATTGCTCCAGCCGCCGTCGCCGCCGGGTAGTCCCGCGCGACCCGCCATGACATTGGTGTCGACATAGACAGGGTAAACCGGATCAGTCACCGCCACGCGGTTGGCCACCGAGAGAATATCGCCTATGTTGCCGGTATCGCTCTTGGCCCCGTCGCTGATGAAAATCTCGTCGGGGGCGACATCGATGCCTCGGCTGCGGTAATCAATCTCGGCTATTTTATCACGCAGAAACCCATACCCCTGTTCAGGCCCGTAGCCATGAAACGTAGAGGTATCGGCCTCGTCATCCACCGCGCGGTGCAACGCCTCGATAGCCGCCGGACAGAGGGGACGGGTGACATCGCCGATTCCCATGCGGATAAGCTCGGCATCGGGATGTGATGCCTGAAATGCGGCAATCCTGCGTCCCACCTCGCTGAAAAGGTAGTTGCCTGCAAGAAGCGTAAAATTGTCATTTATCCTGAACATAGAGCTACACAATTACTGTTCCGTTAAACACTTCAGTGGCCGGGCCGGTCATATACACATGCCCGTCGTCACCCCATTTGATGCGAAGGTCTCCGCCCCGCAGACTGACAGTCACCTCGCGGTCGGCACGGCCTGTAAGGGCAGCGGCCACAGCAGTCGCACACGCACCCGTGCCGCAAGCCATCGTCTCGCCTGAACCGCGCTCCCACACTCTCATTTTCAGCCGCTCGCGCGAAACCACCTCGACCAGCTCGATATTGGCACGGTCGGGCCACATCGGGTGGCGTTCAAGCTCGGGGCCGAGAGTGTCAAAATCAATAGTGTCGAGCGAATCGACAAATACCACACCGTGAGGATTGCCCATCGACACAGCTGTCAGTCTCACATCGCCGCGCGACGTTTTCACCGGGAAATCCACCATCTTGGCCGACCGGCACACAACAGGGATTGCCCCGGCGTCAAATGCCGGCTCCCCCATGTCGACAGTGACCTCGTCGACGAGGCCGTCAGTACCGGTGTGCAGTGTAAGGGTCTTTATACCCGACAAGGTTTCAAGTGTGATGACTTTGCGGTCAGTCAACCCGTGATCCGACACATATTTAGCAACACACCGACTGCCGTTGCCACACATGGTAGCTTCCGAGCCGTCGGCGTTAAATATTCTCATTTTGAAATCGGCGATTGTCGAGGGGAGGATCAGAATGATGCCGTCGCCCCCTATCCCTGTATGTCGGTCACTGAGTTTTACAGAGAGTGATGCCGGGTCATCGACCGTCGACTCCATACAATTGATGTAAATGTAGTCGTTGCCAATGCCATGCATTTTGGTGAACCTAATCTCAGCCATTTACCATTATATTATCCGGCGCAAAAACGGCTTTCCGACCTAAAATCTCGACAGCCCTCATCACGCCGGGCTTTTAAAGGTGCAAAGGTAAGAAAAATCTTTGATTCACCACCCCGACTCTTTATAAATTTTTCACCAAACTCTCAAAATATGCAAAGCGCGGAATCACCTGACATTCCCCTCGCCGGTGATTATATATTTATATGTGGTGATTTCGGGGAGGGCCATCGGGCCGCGGGCATGGAGCTTCTGGGTCGAGATTCCGATTTCGGCTCCGAAACCAAACTGACCACCGTCAGTAAACGCGGTCGAGACGTTGACATAGACACAGGCGGCGTCGACACTCGTCGTGAAAAGCCGTTGCGCGGCGGCATCCTCGGCGACAATCGACTCGCTGTGGCGCGACCCGTTACGCTCGATGAAATCCAGAGCCTCGTCGATGCCGTCGACCGTGGCTATCGACATCTTGTAGTCGAGCCATTCATGGCCGAAATCCTCGGGAGCGGCATGACGCAACAGCGGGTAATGCCCGTCAAGGGCGGCGAATGCGCGCTCGTCGGCGGCAATCTCGACATTACTGTTCAGCAGTGGCGCAACCACTTCGGGGAGGTCGGCAAGCCGCGACGAGTCGACAATGAGGGTGTCGAGCGAATTGCACACACTCGGACGGCGCGTCTTGGCATTGTTGACAATCGCAGCGGCATAGTCGGCACGGCCCGATGTGTGGAAATAGGTGTGGCACACACCCGCACCGGTCTCGATGACGGGGACGCGCGCATTGTCACGCACCCACTCGATAAGGCCCTTCCCGCCACGCGGGATAATCAGGTCGACCTTCCCCACGCCGTGAAGCATCGCTCCTGTCGCATCATGGGAGTCGGGCATAAGCTGCACCGCATTCGGGTCGATTCCCGATTTTTTCAACGCTGCGGATATTATTGCTGTCAGAGCGACATTTGAGGCCGATGCGTCATGCCCCCCTTTGAGCAGCACGGCACTCCCCGCCTTGAGACAGAGAGCGGCCACATCGACCGTCACATTGGGACGTGCCTCATAGATTACACCGATTACGCCGAATGGCACCGTGACCTTGGCAATCTTCATCCCGTTGGGCCTGACAGTCTCGCTCAGCGTGATTCCCACCGGCGACGGCAGGGCGGCGACAGCCTCGACCCCGGCCGCTATATCCTCGATGCGGGCCGCGTCGAGCCGCAACCGGTCAACTTTCGGGTCCGAGGGGTCCATCCGCGCCACGTCGGCCGAATTTGCCTCGATTATAGCTGCGCTGTTCTCGCGCAACAATGACGCGATTGTGCCGAGAGCCGCATTTATCCTCTCCACTCCGGCAGTGGCAAGAGTTTTGGACGCGCCGCGCGCCCGACTAAATATTTCATCAATTTCCATGTGATTCCGTATTTTTCTGCAAATATAACGCTATTTTGCCTGTTTTTTATCTGTCGCAAAAGATATTTACCTGACAATTTGTATATCCTCCACAAAATCATTAGCTTTGCGAAATCAAGATTCCCAACGAATTCATCTCGATTTATGAAACCAACCATTTTCAACCTCTGCGCCCTCGTGATTGCGGGTTCGCTTGCCGCCGATGCGGCTCCTGTCCGATTCCATTCCAAGGGTCATGAAAATCCCCGGGTGTCACTCACGGACCACACGTCGGCACACAAGACTGTTTCTCCTGAAAACGACATGAGACCGGCACTGCCCGCGTCGCCGTTCAAGACAGCGGCATCTCGCAGTGTCAAGTGGGGCGGGACACCGCTAAGGGTGACCGCCAACCGCGTTCCGGGTGTCGCCCCGGCCAATCTGAAGGGATGCGTGCTGCAGTCGACCTCGGCCGACCGGGTAATAGGCATATATTCCATACCGCAGAATGACAAAATGGAGTTTTCGCTCGTCGCTCCCTACGTCGTCGCTCCTTACGGCGGCGTGAAAGCCGGTGACCTCTATTATGCCGCGCAGATGCAGGACCTGTATGGCAACACTCTGTACATGGTGGAGACATGGGACACCTCGACATGGACTTCAATCAGTCAGGAATACTACCCTTCGCCCGAGTTCATGGCATCGGCGGCTGTCTATGACCCGACGACCGGAAAAATCTACGGTTCCTATTACACCGCTGACCGCTCGCGATTCATGCTGGCCACCGTCGACTATGAAAACAGCACATGCACCAAGATTGCCGACCTCCCCTCAGGGTGGAACGCCGTTGCGGTCGACACCGACGGCACCCTCTATGCCGTCGACCGTCAGGGCCGACTGATAAAGGCCGACAAGGTGACAGGCGAGATTACCGAGATAGGCGACACCGGCCTGTCGCCACAGAATCTCTCGTCGGGAGCCATCGACCCGCGCACCCATCGGTTTTTCTACGCCGTCCACTCGTCGTCAGAGGCCGCACTCTATGAAATCGACCTCGCGACGGGAGCCGCGACATGGCTTATGGATTTCCCCGGATGGGAGGAAGTGACGGGCATGTGGGTCGACGAGCCGCTTGCCGACGACCTCGCCCCGGCCGCCGTTACCGGTCTGACGGCCACGTTTGAACGCGGCGCCTTATCAGGCAAAGTCTCCTTCACAGCACCAGACCGTCTGTTTAACGACACCCCTGCCACAGGCTCGCTTGACTACCTCGTGACAGCCAACGGAGTCGCGCTCGCCCAAGGCACCGTGGAGCCGGGGGCTGACGCTGTCGCCGACCTGACCGTCGAGACTGCCGGCATTTATGAAATCGCCGTGACGGTTTCCAATGAAAACGGCACGAGTCCGGCTGCAACCACTTCGCTCTTTATCGGCCCGGGCACTCCCGTGCTTGACGGCGTAAACCTGTCACGCGAAGATGAAAACTTCGTGATTTCGTGGAATCCCGTGACTGAATCTTCCGACGGCGGATTTATCGATACCGAGTCCGTTACCTATACCGTCACCCGCTACCCGGGCGGAACCGTTGTCGCCACGACATCAGCCACCTGTGTGACCGACCCTGTGGAAGAACCGGTCGACCTGACATCATTCCATTACACCGTGACAGCGTCGGTAAACGGAATCTCGTCTGAGATCGTGGCCACACGCAACATTGTCCTCGGGGCAATCATCCCGCCCTACCGCCCAGTCATCACCGACGATGCCGACTGGGATGCGTTCACCATTATTGACAGCAACAGCGACAACATCGTGTGGATGCCGAGTTCCGATACCGGCTCCGCTCGCCTGTACAACAACATGAGCCTTGACGCTGACGACTGGCTCATAACCCCGGCCCTCAGAATGGAGACCGGTAAACGATATCGGCTGTCGTTTAACACCTTTGGCGAGAGAAAGAGTTATCCTGAAAAAATAGAGGTCATGATGGGCACCTCCCCCGTGCCGCTTGCTATGACCGATGTGCTGCTTGCCTCGACCGAGCTTCGCTGCACCGTCGAGAACCCGCAGCACTTCGACATCGACATCATCCCCTCGTCGAGCGGGAAATTCTACATCGGGTTCCACGGCATCAGCAAGCGCGATATGTTTGCGCTGCATGTAGCCGATATTTCAGTCTCGGCCGGCATCGCCCCCGGGGCACCATCTGCCGTGACTGATTTCTCGGCCACTCCCGATAGCAAGGGTGCCCTTACCGCCGACATTGTCATGACGGCCCCCGACACCGACATGAGCGGCAACGCAATCACCTCGCTCGACCGCATCGTGGTGAAACGCAATGACACGGCAATCAAGACCTTTGAGTCTCCCTCTCCGGGCAGCACCCTGTCGTTTACCGACGAGGTTGAAATCTCGGGCACCTATACCTACAGTGCCGTGGCCTTCAACAGCGACGGCGCGGGCGAGGAGTCTACGGTCAAGGTATTCGTCGGTGTGAACATTCCCGCCTGTGTCGAAAATCTGACCGTCGCCGAGACTGCCGGAAAAGATGGCGAAATCACCCTTAAATGGAATGCACCGGCACTCGACATCGACGGCAACCCGATGAATCCGTCACTGATTACCTATACCGTTGTCGAACTTACCGAAAACGGTCAGACGACAGTGGCCGAAGACCTTGCCGAGTGCCGTTTCACCTATCAGGCAGTCCCGTCAGGCACGCGCCAGCAGCTGAAAGAGTGGGGGGTGTTTGCCAAAGCAGGCGGACGCTATTCCGAGGGTGCATCGGCAATGGGATTTGCAGGAGCGCCTTTCGAAGCTCCCTACCGCGAATCGTTTGCCGACGGCAGCCTGACCGAAGACATGATGATTTCAACAATTGCCGGAAACTCTGACTGGCGCATACTTGACGACGAATGGTTTGCCGACATCAAGTCGATTGACAACGACAACGGTTTTATCAACATGTATGGTTACCGTGACGCCTCGTCGGCCATCGAGACAGGCAAAATCATCGTTCCTGCCGAAAATCCCGGAATCATGTACTATGTCTACAATCTTGCCGACCCCGAGTATAACGCCGACGAGGTCGATGTAGAAATAAACGACGGAAACGGATGGACCTCGGTCAGCCACCTCGTCCTCAGCCAGCTCGGCGCGACTGCAGGGTGGAACCGCCGCTACATCCTGCTCGACGGCTATGCGGGCAAGACCGTCAGAGTGCGTTTCCGCGCCACCCTCCACGCCTACTCCAATGTCTATCTTGACAACCTGTTCATCGGGTCCCTCCCCGTCAAGGACATGGCCCTGACCGCCGTCAGCATCCCCGCGCGTGTCAACGCTGACAAGCCGTTCAGCATCAACGTGACCGTCGACAATATGGGCACCGCTGTCGCCGAGGCGTCAGATTACAGCGTGGTTCTTTACCGCGACGGAGTCGAAATCGAGTCAAAGAGCGGCAAGCGTGTGCGCTCGTGTGCCACAGCCGAGATTTCGTTCAGCACCTCAATCGGGGTGACCGGGAAAGAGTTCAGCGACTATAGCGCAGCCATCGTCATGACCGGCGACGAAAACGAGGACAACAACCGCTCGGAAACCTTCCCGGTGAAAATGATTCTGCCGCTGCATCCCGTCGTCACCGACCTCCAAGCCTCGGCATCTGAGAATGGCGTGACCCTGACATGGGGCGAGCCTGACCTCACCCTCGGCTCACCGGCTGAGCTGATCGAAAGTTTCGAGACAGGCAAATCATTTGCCGTCGATGAATTTGGCGACTGGACATTCGTGGATGCCGACGGCGCACTCACTCATCCCGTCGAAGACCTCCAGCTCCCGAGCCAAGGCGCCCCGATGGCCTATGTCGTGGTCGACGCATCGCTCGAAGACATGAACGACACATGGGCAGCCGCCGATGGAATCAAATACCTCGCCGCGTTCTGTTCCAAGAACCGGGTCAATGACGACTGGGCCATCTCGCCGCTCCTTTACGGCGGACGGCAGAGTGTCGTGTTCCAAGCCAAAACCTATTCACCCCGGTATGGAGCCGAAGAATTTGAATTTTACTATTCGACCTCGGGCAACGCTATCGACGACTTTGTCAGAATCGGCGAGAAAGTCAGCGTACCGAATGCATGGACAACCTACGTCTACGACCTTCCCGAAGGCTCCCGTTACTTTGCCATACGCTGTGTCAGCGACGACCGTTTCATCTTCATGCTTGACAACGTGATTTTCTATCCCGCCGAGAGTGTTTCCCAAGTGTCACTGGCCGGATATAATGTCTACTGCGACGGCATCAGGATAAACGAAACCGTTCTGGAAGAACCCGAATATACCGACAGCACCTCTGACGGTTCGGATCACACCTACAGTGTCACCGCCCTCTACGACCTCGGCGAATCGGCACCGGTCGAGATTAAGGTTGAAAGCAGCGCGATTGACCGAGTCAATGCCACCGGCATCAATATAACGGCCACCACAGGCGCCGTTGTCGTGACAGGAGCCGAAGGCCACCGCATCAGCGTCTACGCCGTTGACGGCAAGACCCTCCATGACGCTCCCGCAAGCTCTCCGGCCACGACAGTCCCCCTCGCCCCGGGCATCTACATCGTCAAGGCATCCGCAACAACCGCCAAAGTCATCGTAAAGTAATCCCGACGGGATTTCTCCAATAATCTGCGGAATGAGGGTGTTGCAAAACTGAGTTTTGCAACACCCTCATTCCGCATGGAGAACCTCAAAAAAGCGAAGCAAAATATATCAAAAAAGCGAAATGAAACGCCTCAAAAAAGCGAAATCGGTTGCAGTATTGTGGATTTTAAACTATCTTTGCGCATTCTCAATAAAACGAATATGAAATATCTTTCACGAATAGCCGACCAAGAACTCGCCAACCGATTAGGGTATATGGGAGCAGTACTTATTGAAGGACCAAAATGGTGTGGTAAAACAACTACAGCAGCCCAACAAGCTAAAAGTATACTGAAATTGCAAAATCCGGACATGAGGGAGGCGTATATGGTCACGGCTAAAACACGTCCATCCAATTTATTGAAAGGATTAACTCCTCGGTTGATTGACGAATGGCAAGATGCCCCCATGCTTTGGGATGCAGTCAGGACAATGGTGGATGAGCGTGGCGGGGAACCGGGACAGTTCATTCTCACAGGCAGTAACTCAGTCGATCACAAACTTATAATGCACAGTGGTACCGGTAGGATTTCCAGAATGAGAATGTACCCTATGAGCCTTTATGAATCAAATGAATCTACCGGTGAAATTTCAATTCGAGAGCTTTTTGACAATCCTTCAATGGATATAGACGGCATAATGTCATCTATGGATATCAATAATCTCATCAGAGCCGCCTGTAGAGGAGGATGGCCGGCATCACTTAGAGTTGCAAATCCCATAGAATCATTGAGAGTAGCAAAAGATTATCTCGAAGGAGTTGTCGAATCAGATATTATAAATATTGACGGGGTAAGACGTGATCCGGACTTAGCTAAAGCAATTATCCGTTCTTACTCACGCAATCTATCCACTTTAGCCAAACGTACCAGTCTATTAAAAGACGTGAACGCACTGAGTGGCGGATGCTCCGATAGAACTTATGACGATTATGTAAAAGCGTTAACACGATTGTTTGTTATACAGGATATTTCAGCATGGTCTCCCGCAGTAAGATCGGCAACTGTTATTCGGAGAAGTCCCAAACGTGGATTAGTAGACCCATCAATAGCCGTTGCCGCTATGGGAATGTCTCCGCAATCATTAGAAGTCGATTTAAAAACCTTTGGATTTATCTTTGAGTGTATGGCAATTCGAGACCTAAAAGTCTACACTCAATCCTCTTATGGGGATATATCATATTATCATGACAGATATAATCTTGAAGCTGACGCAGTTCTACATCTTGATGACGGAAGATATGCACTTATAGAATTTAAACTCGGAAGTGCTGAAATCGAGATTGGGGCAGAGCATCTTATCGAGATAAAAGGACTGATAAAAAAATATAATGCAAAGGAGGGGCAAATAAAACTTCGTGAACCGGATTTATTAATCGTAATTACAGGCGGAAAAATTGCATACACGCGTCCTGACGGAGTCAAGGTAATTCCTCTTGCATGTTTAAAAGACTAATCCAAAAACCGTTTAATTCCTAATATATCATAGGCGGGTCAAAAAATCTTGTCGTTTTTTTGACCCGCCTATGATATATTTCGTAATTTTGTGACCTAATTGAGGTTCTTATGTTGAAACGAAAGTAAATCATGAGCAAAATAACTATACTGGGAATCGAATCGTCTTGTGACGACACTTCGGCAGCGGTCATCAGCGACGGCATCCTGCTGAGCAACGTTATCGCATCGCAGGCGGTCCATGCCGAATATGGCGGCGTGGTGCCGGAACTTGCCTCGCGCGCCCATCAGCAAAACATTGTCCCCGTCGTAGACACGGCACTGAAACGCGCCGGTATTGACAAGCACGACCTGAGCGCCATCGCGTTCACACGCGGGCCCGGACTCTTGGGGTCGCTGCTTGTGGGCACATCGTTTGCCAAGGGGCTTTCACTCGGACTGCGCTGCCCCATCGTGGATGTCAACCATCTCCACGGCCATGTGCTGTCCCACTTCATCCGCCACACCGCCGCCGACCGCATCCCCGAGTATCCATTCCTGTGCCTGCTCATCTCGGGAGGCAACAGTCAGCTCATCCTCGTCAGAAATTACAACGACATGGAAATACTGGGGCAGACAATCGACGATGCCGCCGGAGAGGCATTTGACAAGTGCGCCAAGGTGATGGGACTCCCCTATCCCGGCGGCCCGCACATCGACCGCCTCGCCGCCGAGGGAAACGCAACGGCGTTCAAATTTGCCAAGCCCCACATCCCCGGCCTCGATTACAGTTTCAGCGGCCTGAAGACATCGTTTCTCTACACGCTGCGCGACGCGCTGAAACTTGACCCCGATTTTATCGAAAAGAACAAGGCTGACCTTGCAGCATCGCTACAAAAGACCATCATCGACATCCTTCTCGACAAACTCGACAAGGCTGTCAAGCAGACCGGGGTCAAGACCGTCGCCATCGGAGGCGGCGTGTCGGCCAACTCGGGAGTGCGCGACGCAGTGGCGCAATATTGCAGCCGCCGCGGACTGACCACATTTATCCCCGAGCGCATGTTTACGACCGACAACGCGGCTATGGTCGCCATCGCCGGATATTACAAATTCCTCGACAAGGACTTCTGCCGCTACGACGATGTCCCCTACGCGAGGGTTAAAGTCTGAGTTTACGGTTTAAGCAAATGAACGTTTCAGTAATCGTCATAGGTGACGAGCTGCTCATAGGGCAGGTTGTCGACACCAATTCGGGCGAACTTGCCCGGCAGATGGCCCCTTGGGGATGGCGCGTGGCCGACGTACAGACCGTGGCCGACGATGCCGATGCTATAACCCGCGCCATAGACCGCGCGATGGAGCTTAGCGACATCGTCCTCACGACAGGCGGTCTCGGCCCTACAAAAGATGACATAACCAAGGGGGTTCTTTGTGACTACTTCGGCGGAGAACTCCGTCTTGACGAGGCCACGCTCGAAAATGTCAGGCGTGTCGTGTCGCGACGGGGAATCGCACTCAACCGGCTGACCGCCGACCAAGCGATTGTCCCGACATCGGCAACAATCATCCAGAACGAGGTGGGAACGGCACCCATCACATGGTTTGAACGCGGCGACAAGGTGCTTGTCTCGATGCCGGGCGTACCGTTTGAGACACGTCAGATGTTTTCCGAGAAAGTTTTCCCCATGCTGCGCCGCCGATTCGGCACCGATGTCGCCATCCGCCACGCCACACTGATTGTCACCGGCTACACCGAGAGCGCGCTCGCCATGAAGATTGCCGACTGGGAAACGGCCCTGCCGCCCCATCTCCATCTCGCCTATCTTCCCCGACCGGGAGTAATACGCCTGCGCCTCGACGGGACACACCGTGACGAGAAATTCATCACCGCCGAGGTTGACCGATATGCCGGAGAGCTTGCGGGGATGCTCGGCGACGCCGTTCTGGCGACCGACGACCTCTCGCCCGCCGAAATCCTGCTGCACGATGCCGGTCAGCAAGGAATGATGATTGCGACCGCCGAGAGCTGTACCGGCGGCAACATCGCCCACTCCATCACTATGATACCGGGCAGCTCGGCCGCAATGCAGGGTGGAATAGTGGCCTACAGCAACGAGGTCAAGCGGCGCATACTCAATGTCAGTGCCGACGACCTCGACCGCTACGGCGCAGTTTCAATCCCGGTAGTCGAGCAGATGGCCCGAGGAGCATGCGAGGCCACAGGCGCGACAATCGCGATGGCCACAAGCGGCATTGCCGGACCCGGCGGAGGAACCGAAGAAAAGCCTGTCGGAACGGTATGTATCGCCGTCGCGATGAAGACCGCCGACGGCTGGAAAACCTACTCGGAAACCGCCCGTTTCCCCGGCAACCGCCCCCGCGTAATCGACGCCGCCACCACCCGCGCCCTCATCCTCGCCATCAAGCTCCTCAGAGGGCAGTTATAGCCATAGCAACCGTTACTTGCGGCGGTTTTTCTTGGCCAGTTTCATGGCTGCACTCATGGCATCGGCGGCAGGAACCGGGATGTCAGGGAGTGTGCCGTGAATGTCATTCTCGTCGGCATGGAACTGCCAGAAACGTTTACACGAAACAGAGCTATACAGTTTCGAGACGGGAAGGGCAAAATAAATCACCTCTCCGAAACTGACGTTCATGCCGCCGGTTTCCTCCCCCACGACCGTTCCGGCACCGGTTTCTTTAAATGCCCATGCGAAGGACCCGGCTGAAGAAAAAGTCTTGTTGGAGGTAAGAAGATATACCTTGCCGTCATAATGTCCCTCCTGCACGGTAAGCGGCACAATATATTCCGAAGGGTCAGAGTCGTAGAACTCAAATCCACCGGCCGGGATGGGAAGTTCCCTTAACCGCGCCGTCGTTGGTGTCACCTTTACGAGAGCTTTCTCCATCTGCGTGAATGGTATCGGGGAGAGGTAGCGGAGCAGCACATCCCCTACCGCACTGTTGCCGCCGCCGTTGTCGCGGAGGTCGATAATGAGATTGCCTATGTGCTTTTCACGCAATGCACTAAACATCGAGTCGGCGAAATGCACCATGCGCGGGACATCCTGAAACGACTTGAAATCCATCACGGCTACATTATTGACGCTGTCGACAGTGAAGGAGTATATATCGCGTTTTTGCACGGCATTCTCTTTGGGCAGTCTGGGACGTATCTCGTCGAGGGTCAAGGCGGGGAATATGTGCCGCAGCGGCTTTTTATTGCCACGGGGGAGGTACTCGACCGTGTAGCTGTCGGCAGGATACATCGTCAGCAACAGAGCCGGGAAGGAGTAATTGACCCCTGACATCCGAAAATGCCGTTTCTCGCCGCTGACAAACGGCAGCATCGAATCAACCATTTCAGTTGCCGAGACACCGTTGATGCTTAAAATGCGCGCGTCGCGGGGAATAACCGAGTCGACCGACATGCGACAGTTCATGGCTCCGTCACTCAGAATATCGACAAAGACAGGAAATCGCTTGGTGTCACGGGTGAAAAATGAGTTGAAGGGGAATACCAGCGAGGTGTGACCGTCGCCTATCATTGACACGACAGGGGCGACGCGGAGATAAAGCTCGACGGGACTGACCGAGTCGGGCAAAGATGCCTTGGCCTTATTGACAGCGCGGAAGAATGACTCCTGTCCGCAGACCGAGAAAATGTCGGGGTGAACTTGGTCGAGAGTATAGACAAGCGCGTCGATGTCAAAGGCCGCCTGTTCGCGGCTCAACTTGCCCGAGGCGGGAAGTTTCAGCAATTCGGAGTCGGGATTTTCAAAAGGACAGACCGGATAGCGGGTTATGCGGACACGGGCCGTGTCACCACGGGCGGTGAGCATGTCAAGATAAAATCTCTCCCATTCGTCAAGAATGACGGAGATGCTATCGACATCCGAGGCAAAAAATATCTCGCGGGCGGTAGTTTCGATTATGTCGGGATTTTCCTCGGGAGAGACATACCACCCTCCGGGGATTGATTTGCCATCGAGCCGAAACTCGATATTGTCAATGCCGGTGCGGAATGTTGCCTCACGGGCCGAAACGATTCCCATGACAGTTAACAGTAATGTCAGGTAAATGATTGTTTTTTTCATGTCAGGATGAGATTTTTTCAGAGGCAAATATAAGGATTTTTCACGATATAAGCATATCGCAATTAAAAAATAGAGGCGGGAACCGGAATTTCGGTTCCCGCCCTGATTTTGGGTCACAATATTATGCCAGCCGTCAGCGGGCGGCGATTTTCATTGACTTGGATGCGGAGGGAGTGGTGACGCTGACGAGGTAGAGTCCGGCAGCGGGGAGGGAGAGGATGGTGGGCGCGCTGCCTGCGGCGGCAAGACGGCCGTCGGGGGTATAGACTTTTACGGCAGCGACCGAGGCGGTGTCGACTGTCAGGTCAAGGCCGTCGAGGCTGACGCGGATGTCGGAATCATCGGCAAGGGTCTCGCCTATGGCCGAGTGTGTCACCCCTTCTATGCGGGTTGTGGCGAAACAGCTCGGAGCATAGGACTGGTCGAGTGTCTGGACTCCCACGGTGTAGTCGCCGCTGCCCAAGGGGGTCATCTCGTAGCGTTTCACGCGCGACGAGAGGGATGTCTGCAAGTCGGTGCCCACTTTGAGCTGCCCGGTGGCGATGTCGGCGGGAATCATGGTGTAAAGCTCGCCGGTGGTCTCGTTCTTTACATATATATTATAGCGCAGGGCGGCTGTAGGGCTCTCGGCATCGCTGCCGTCGGTCCACTCGATGATGATTTTGCCGTCGGCAAAGTCGGCCTTGACCGATGCGGGAGCCTCGGGGCGGGTGTTGCCGGCGTCGGCGGGACGGTTTTCATACACTCGCAATGGTGCCGAATAGCGGGGAATGTCACCGTCGTTGTTGCCGAGGTAGCCGCCGACGATGAGGTCCATGTTGCCGTCACCGTTCCAGTCGCCCATGTTGATGCCGCCGTCTTGGTTGACAGCGATGACGGGATAGGTGGAGTCGAGGGTGAAATTGCCGTCGGGGGCACCATAATAGATGCGGGTGCGGTATCCGCCGGTATCGGCCTCGCCGTTGGCGACGATGTCCATGAAACCGTCGGCGTTGAAGTCGGCCACGAGTGCATTGGCGGCGGATGCGGCGAGGATTCCGCAGTCGCTCCCCTTGACCTGTCGCCACGAGGGATATGTGTTATAGTAGATGTCAGCAACGCGGCTGCCATTGTCGCCTGTGCCGAAACTGATGATGTCGAGCAGGCCGTCACCGTCGAGGTCGCCTAACGTCGACTGACCGGCCGATGCGCCTGTCACACCGTCGGCCGATACATCCTGCACGGTTCCGTCGCCAAGGTTACGGTAAAGTTTCAATGCGGCGGGAGTGGTGTCGTCAGAGCCGGTGTACTCGATGTCGAGCCATCCGTCGCCGTCGATGTCGCCGAGCATCACCGAGCCGTTGCTAACTCCGGCAAGGGCGAGAGGTGCCTTGGTGAAACGTCCCGTGCCGCGGTCATTGAGATACAGCTCCACGTTGCGGGTTCCGTCATTGGTCATCATCAGCAGGTCGGTGTAGCCGTCATGGTTGAAGTCACCCGCCGAGACGGGGTTGAAATAACCCTCGTCACAAGCCTGCCGCAATCCTGTGTCGGGGACTCGCTCGAAACGGTAGTTCTCCGTCGGGCCGAGGTTTCGGTACAGGAGCACAAACTTCTGCGACGACGGTATGTTCCAGTCGCCCCCCTGCCCCATCACGAGAAGGTCGAGCTGACCGTCGTTGTTGAAGTCGAGGAAGATGGCGTTGGTGTAGGTCGTGGGTTGGATGAAATTATATCTTTCAAGGTCAAAAGTGCCTTCGGCATTAGGACGGGCAAGGGTAGCGAGCTCGTCCCACACATGACCCTGTGCCGAGGCCGCGCACAGCAGCGCGACTGCTGCTGAGAATATCTGCTTTTTCATTATAGGCCCTCCTGTTTATCGTGCGGCAGGGCCGTCATGGGTGTATTCAAAGAAATCAAACAACGCGGTACCGGCCTTGGAATCGTCGGCAGCCGTAGTGTAGGCATAGATGCCGCTGCGCGCGCCCTTCCAGTCGCCGTCACCCATTTCAAACGAGTTTCCGACACGGATATATGTCTCGCCGTCAAGGCTGTAGTAATACTGATACTTATTGTCGGAGGCATTCATGTCGAGACGCAGATAGATATAGTCCTGACCGATGTTTTTCAACGCCTTTTTGCTTGACACGCTGCCGTTGTCCTCGATATAGAGGATGGGGTCGCCGCTGCTGTTGCAGTACACGCCGAGTGTCATGAACTTGTTGCCGAGGCATTCGAGGCCCGCACGGTCACCGGCAAGCATCAATGCGAAGTCGAGCTTCACGGTCGCCTGACTGCGGTTGCCCATCATCTTCTGTGTCAGCTGGTTGCGGGCATTGCGCGCCTTGTCGGCCTTGAGGGGGCGGATTGCGAGCCATCCGTCGCGGGTGTCGAGCGAGAGGCGGCTGCGGTCGGGATTGTGGTTGAACGGCCACTGGATGCCGAGCCGGCCGTTGTCAAAGCTGTCAGAAGTGTGCGGTGCGGCGGGAGCAACCTCCTTGCCGGTCGCAGGCTTGCGGCAAATCTTCATGGGCTCGCCCACGCCGTTGAGATCATAGTCAGTGCCGATTTCGGGAAATCCGTCTTTCCACACCACCGGCTGGAGGTGCATCACGCGGCCGAGCGCCCCGGCCGACTGGAAGTGGTAGAACCACCATTCGCCGTCGGGCGTGTCGACGAGCGCGCCCTGATGGGGGCCGTTGACGCGTGTCGACCCCATTTCAAGCACGCGCTTGCTCTCGTAGGGGCCATAGATGTTCTTGGAACGCATGACGGTCTGCCATCCGGTGCCCACACCCCCCTCGGGGATGCTGATATAGTAATAACCATCCTTCTTGAACAGTTTGGTTCCCTCGGCAGTAGGCCCCTCATATACTTTGCGTCCCTCGTCGAGCAGGGTCTTGCCGTCGGCACTCATCTTGTGGATGATGATGGGACCGCCGCCGAGCTGGCTGCGGCCAAGGTAAGCATCACCGTTGTCGTCCCACAGCGGGCACGGGTCTTCCCATCCCGAGACGTTTTTCACGTTATGGAGCGGCGACCACGGTCCTTCGGGTTTCTCGGCACTCGACATGAACAATCCCTCGCCGGGGGTGCACACAAATATCCAGAACTTCCCGTCGTGATAGCGCAACGCCGGAGCCCAGCTGCCCGAACCGTATTTCTCCATCGACGAGTAACCGGGGAGGTCGATAGAGTCAAACACCTGTCCGATGATTTTCCAGTTGACCATGTCGTCAGATTCCAGAATAGGCATCCCCATGAAATGAAATTCGGAACAGGTCAGATAATATTTGTCACCTACGCGGATTACGTCGGGGTCGGAATAATCGGCATTCAGCACGGGGTTGGCAAACGTTCCGTCGCCTTGGTCGCCCCAGCGGTCATCGTCATACCACCCGGTGGAACCGCCGAGGTCCTGTCCGCCCGAGAAAACACCCATCTTGCCCGCATCGGCATAGTCGCCCATCACGGGACGGGCACGATGTTCTCCCGGAAAAAATTCTTGAACCGATTCATCGCCGTCGCCTACTTTGCTGAACGATGTTGGTTGCGCGGCATTTGCCGCAGTCGCTGCCAGCGAGGCGGCGACACATATCTGCAAAAATATCTTCATGCTGTTTTAAGGTAAATTATGGTGCAAATTTACCCCATTTGCGACATGAATTATGCCATCTATGCGGCAAAAAATAGCAAAAACGCGTTACGTCAGCGATTCATGCCACTTCGTCAAATAATCCTGCCGGTTAAAACAAGATGGAACGCAAATTTTGCAGAAGCCTCCCGGGCCGGCGTATCTTTGTGTCACAACAATGACATCAAAGGCTATACAATTGAAAAACGCACACATTTTTCAAACCCCGCGCGAGGGATGCCGCCGACGGCATCCCTCGCGTTCTGCCTATTTTGCCAATTTTGCGTAACCATCATTTTTTCAAAAATTAGAAAAAATCTTGTGATAATTGAAAAAAAGTAGTAACTTTGCAACCGCAAAACCCTCCAACGCACCCCGTCACAATCGGGGATGCACATAAATTTCAAAGGAAAGATGCCGGAGTGGTCGATCGGGGCGGTCTCGAAAACCGTTGTGCCCTT